>DASRTX010000232.1:0-2604 GCA_035655715.1 Myxococcales bacterium
GTCTCCCTCGTCGCCGATGGCGGTGTACACCGTGCGGTAGAGCGGCATGCGCGAGCCGGGCTCGGCGGCCACCGGTAGCCCTGCGCGCGCCATCAGCGCCGAGAGGCCCACAGCGGTGATGGTGACCGTCTTTCCGCCGGCGTTGGGCCCGCTGACGATCAGGGCCTGGGCCGGCGCGGGCAGCGCCACGTCGTTGGCGATCACGCCGGCCGACTTGCGCTGCAGCACCAGGAGCGGATGCCGCGCCTTGCGGAGGTCGAAGCGCTCGGCGGCGGAGACCAGCTCGGGAGCGCCGGCCTCGAGCGCGTCCGCCAGGCGGCCGCCCGCGGCCGACTCGTCGAGCAGCGCGATCACTTCCACGTCGCGCTCGAGCAGCGGCGCCTTTCGGCCCACGGCGGCGGAGAGCTCGCCGAGGATCCGCTGCTCCTCCTCCAGCGCGCCCGCCTGCGCGATGGTGAGCTGGTTGCCGAGCTCCACCAGCTGCTGCGGTTCCACGAAGAGCGTCTGGCCGGAGTTGCTGGCGTTGTGCACGATGCCGGGCAGGTGCGACTTGTGCTCGGCGCGGACCGGCAGCACGTACCGGTCGCCGCGCACCGAGTAGTAGACGTCGCGCAACATGGGGACGATCTTCTCGTCCTTGAGCAGCTCCTCGATGCGCTGCTTGATGGCGCGGTGCAGGCCGCGGGCGCGCTCGCGCAGCTCGCCGAGCAGCGGCGAGGCCGTGTCCAACAGATTTCCCGCCGGATCGAAAGCGCGCTCCAGCTCCCGCGCCAGCGGCATGAGCTCGGAGAGCTGCTGGGCCAGCTCGAAGTGCAGCGGCGCCCGGTCCGCCTGCGAGAAGCAGAAGCGCCGCGCCGAATCCGAGGCGTGGATCAGTTGCGCGACCTGGAGCAATTCCTGTGGCAGAAGCGTTCCTTCGCGCTGCGCGCGGCCCAGGGATGGCCGCACGTCGACCGCGTCGGCGAGCGGCAGCTCGCGCTCGTGACGGGCGAGCAGGCGCGCCTCTTCCACCCGCGAGAGCCGCCGGCGCGCCTCGTCGACGTCGTCGCCGGGCAGGAGTGTCACGCAGCGTTGCCGGCCCATGGGGGTGTGCGCGCGCGCGGCGAGCTCCGCGCACAGCTTGGGCCAGCCCAGCTCGTTCAGCGTCTTCTCGTTTACGGCACCCAGCATGCGGGCGGGAAACCTACCCCCCAAGGTGGGCTCCGTCACCCGCCGCGCGCGCCGACAACCACCCCGACCATGACACGGCTGTCGCGGTGGACGGCGGCGGCCTTTAGATCGCGCACCGCGTAACCCTGCGGAATTCCGTCGGAGGAACGCATCGGATGGCATGGGCACGCCAGGTGCTAGAGGGTCATGACCCTCGCCACGAACTGCGCGCTCGAGAAGCTTCCCGAACCGCATCAGCGCCCACATCTGACGCTGCTCGACGGACGCGTGCCCGACGCCACCCTGGTGGCGCGCGCGATTGCGGGGGGCCATCGGGGCAAGTTCGCCGAGGAGGAGCTCTACCGGAGGTATCGGGGGGCCGTCTCCCGGCTGGCTGCCAGCTTCTCCGAGCTCGATCCCGACGAGGGGGAGGATGTGACGCAGGAGGCCTTTGTCCGCGCCTTCCGCGCGCTGGCCGGGCTCAAGGATCGCGAACGCTTCGCCGCCTGGCTCTTCACCATCGCCCGCAACCGCGCCCGCAGCTATCTGACCTCCCGCGCCACGCACGTGAAGGCGGCCGAGGAGGCCACACGCGAGGCGCAGCTGCTCGAGGATCACGTGCCGGCGGCCTCGCAGGTGCTAGAGAAGGAAGCGGAACTGCGCGCCGTGCGCGAAGTGATCGACGGCCTGCGCGAGGGACCGGAGAAGGAGACGGTGCGCCTCTTCTACCTGGAAGGCACGCTGTCGGCGCGCGAGATCGCCATGCGGATGGGCGTGGGCAAGAGCGCGGTCACCATGCGCCTGGAGCGCTTCCGGGCCCGCGTCAAAGCACAGCTGTCGGAGCGCCTCGCCGGGTAGGTGTAACGCTTCGGGAGCGAATCCCGACAGAGGGATCGGAATCCAACGCGTCGAGGTGGAGTCATGGCTCGGCTGACGTTCAAGCAGGTGTTGGTTGCCATCGCGCTCGGCGCTCTGTTCGCGACGCTGCAAGGCGACCCGCCGCTGCCGATGTTGAAGCGGCTGGCGCTGGTCTGCACGGCGCAGCCCAACGAGCACTGCTGACGGCCCGGCCTCAGGCCGGATCGACGCGGAGGATCTGCTCGCCGACCAGGAGCAGATCGCCGGGCTGCACCGGGGCCTTTCCATTGACGCGCACGAAGGTGCCGTTGGCCGACCCGAGATCCTTCACCGCCAGCGTTCCCTCGCCCACCGTGATGGTTGCGTGCTTGCTGGAGACGTACCCGTCGTGGGGAAAGCTCACGTCGCCGGTGCCGCGGCCTACCGTGTTGTCGCCGGCCTTGAGCGGAAAGACGTCACCTTCGCCGCCGCCCTCGAGCAGTTGCACCACGCGCGCGGTGTAGCCCGGGTCCGGGCTGCCCCAGACGGGCTGATCGGCGAGCTGCTCCGCCTCCTCGGGCATCCACTCCACGCGCAGCCTCTGGCGCCCGATGCGCA
>DASRTX010000233.1:0-7661 GCA_035655715.1 Myxococcales bacterium
GCGGCGATGGTGTCCCCTACAAGGCGAGGGTGTCCCCTACGACAGGGCGGACATCCTACGCCACGGGACGGCCTGCATTTCAAGGGTGTAAGCTCGCGCGCCCACCGACAAGGAGACCTGCATGGACGGCCTGATGATGGATCTCCCGCTCACGCTCCTCCACGCGTTCGATCGCGCCGGACGGTACTTCGGCAAGACGGAGATCGTCTGGCGCCGTCCGGACAAGACGGTACAGCGGAGCAACTACGCGGAGTTCCACCGGCGCGCGCAGAAGCTCGCCAACGCCCTCACGCGCCTCGGGGTCAAGCCGGGAGATCGGGTGGCGACGCTGGGCTGGAACCATGGCCGCCACCTGGAGGCATACTTCGCCATTCCGCTCTGCGGCGGGGTGCTGCACACGCTCAACCCGCGCCTCTCCGTCCAGGACCTGGCCTACATCATCAACCACGCCGACGACGCGGTGGTGCTGGTCGACGACGTGCTCTGGCCCCTCTGGGAGCGCATCGGGCCGGAGGTGAAGCCGCGCCACGTGGTGGTCTTCGGCCACGGCCAGCCGGCCCCTGCCTCGGCGCTCGACTACGAGGCGCTGATCGAGGCCGAGCTGCCGGACTACTCGCCGCCCCGCATCGAGGAGAACCAGGCTGCCGGCCTCTGCTACACCTCCGGCACCACCGGAAAGCCCAAGGGCGTGCTCTACAGCCACCGCTCGATGGTGCTGCACGCGCTCACCGCCGCGTTGCCCGACTCGCTGGGGCTCTCCAAGCACGACGCGGTGCTGCCGGTGGTGCCCATGTTCCACGTCAACGCCTGGGGCATTCCCTTCGCCGCCACCATGGTGGGCGCGAGACAGGTGCTGCCCGGGCCCCACCTCGATCCGGTCAGCGTGCTCAACCTGCTCGCCGAGGAGAAGGTGACGCTGACCGCGGGCGTGCCCACGGTGTGGCTGGGCGTGCTCGAGGCGCTGGACAAGAACCCCACGCAGTGGAACCTGAAAGCCCTGCGCGCGATGATCGTAGGCGGCTCTGCAGCCCCCCCGGCGATGATCGAGGCGTTCGAGAAGCGGCACGGCCTGCGCATCATCCACGCCTGGGGCATGACCGAGATGTCCCCCATCGGCACCATCTCCCGGCCGCGCGAGGAGAAGCTGCCCGAGCCAGAGAAGTTCCGCATCCGCGCGCTGCAGGGTACCGCGGTGCCGCTGGTCGACGTGCGCGCGGTCGGAGACGAGGGCGAGGTGCCCTGGGACGGGCACTCCATGGGCGAGCTGCACGTGCGCGGACCGTTCATCGCCAGGAGCTACTTCCAGAACCCCGCCGAGGCCGACAAGTTCACCATGGACGGCTGGTTCCGCACCGGCGACGTGGTCACCATCGACCCGGACGGCTACGTGCGCATCACCGACCGCTCCAAGGACCTGATCAAGAGCGGCGGCGAGTGGATCAGCTCGGTAGATCTGGAAAATGCCTTGATGGGCCACCCCGCCGTGAAAGAGGCCGCTGTGATTGCGGTGGCGCATCCGCGCTGGGCAGAGCGTCCGGTGGCCTGCGTGGTGCTCAAGGAGGGGGCGAACGCCACCGAGGAGCAATTGCGCGAATGGCTGGAGCCGCGCTTCGCCAAATACTGCCTGCCCGATGCCTACGTGTACATGCAGCAGATCCCGCGCACGGCGACGGGCAAGTTCCTCAAGGCTGCGCTGCGCGAGCAGCTCAAGGACCTGAAGCTCGGCTAAAAAGATCAACCGCCAAGCACGCCAGGTTTTTTTGGGCTTCAGGCGGTGAGCGAAGAGAGCGTGGCGCGCTGTTCGTCCGACAGCTCGATCAGTGGCGGGCGGACGGTGCGCCAGGCGGGGTCGCCCGTGCGCCGCGCCAGGGTTTCCTTGAGCGCGGGGATCATCGGCAGCTTCTCGTACACCGAGCGCACGGCGTCGATTTCGCGCTGTCGCTCTTCGCTGCGCTCCTCGAAGGCGCGGGCGATGGCTTTGGCGTTGATGTTGGCGGTGGCGGTGATGCACCCGGCGCCGCCCTCCTGGAGGTTGCGGAGCAGGAACTTCTCGCTGCCCACGAACACCTCGAACCCGGGAAAGGCGCGGAGCATCGCGCGCGTGTTCTCGAAGTCGCTGCCGCTGTCCTTGATGCCCACGACCACGCGGGGGTACTTCGCCAGCAGGCGCTCGATCACGCGCAACGGGATGCCGACCTGCGCGACGGGCGGGATGTGGTACAGGTACACGCGCAGCTTGTCGTCGGCAACGCGATCGATCACTTGCGCGAAGCTGCGGAACAGCCCCTCCTCGCTCACGGCCTTGTAATAGAACGGCGGCAACATGAGCACGCCTGCGCAGCCCGCGCGCGCCGCCGCCCGGGAGAGGCGCACCGTATCGGTCAGCGCGCAGCAGCCGGTTCCCGGGATCAGCTTCGCCGCCGGCACGCCCGCTTCCAGCAACACCTCGAGCAGCCGCTCCCGCTCGTCGATGCCGAGCGAGTTCGCTTCGCTGGTGGTTCCGAACGGGGCCAGGGCAGTGCACCCCTCCTCCAGCAGCGTCCGGCAGTGGTGCGCGAAGCGCGCCGGATCGGGGCTCAAGTCTGTGTCGAACGGCGTCAGGACCGGCGCGAGGATGCCTCTCATGGGTGTCGCACTCTATCCTTGGGACATCGAACCCGGGTAGAGCGTGGGCGTCGAGGATCGACTGCGAGGTTCCATGCCTGGCCGCGAAGAAGAGAGGCTTTCACAGGCAGCGGGGCGCATCGCCCACTGGAAGCGGTGGGGCCCGTACCTCTCCGAGCGCGCCTGGGGCACGGTGCGGGAGGACTACAGCGAAGGCGGCGCGGCCTGGGACTACTTCCCGCATGACCAGGCGCGGTCGCGCGCGTACCGCTGGAACGAGGACGGCATCGCCGGCATCTGCGACCGGCATCAGATCCTCTGCTTCGCCTTGGCGCTCTGGAACGGTCGCGACCCCATCCTCAAGGAGCGCCTCTTCGGCCTGAGCGGAGAGGAGGGCAACCACGGCGAGGACGTGAAGGAGCTCTACTACTACCTCGACTCCACCCCCACGCATTCGTACATGAAGTTCCTCTACAAGTACCCGCAGGCGGAGTTTCCCTACGCGCGGCTGGTGGAGGAGAACCGCAGCCGCGGCCGCGCCGGCCGCGAGCTGGAGCTGATCGACACCGGCGTCTTCGATGACGACCGCTACTTCGACGTCTTCGTCGAGTATGCCAAGGCCGGACCGGAAGACATCTGCATCCGCATCGAGGCGGCAAATCGCGGGCCGGAGGCGGCGGAGATCGACCTCCTGCCCACCCTCTGGTTCCGCAACACCTGGAGCTGGCGCAACGGACAGAAGCGCCCCGTCATTCGCGCGCAGGGTGGATCGATCGTGGCCGAGCATCCCCAGGAAGGGAGATACCAGCTCGCCCTCGAGGGCAGCCCGGATCTGCTCTTCTGCGACAACGAGAGCAACTCCAGCCTCCTCTGGAAGGTCCCCGGACCGCGCTACCCCAAGGACGGCATCAACGACCACGTGGTGCGCGGGGAGGAGACGGTCAATCCCGATCTCGCGGGCACCAAGATGGCGGCGCGCTACCGGCTGAGCGTGCCCGCCCGCGCCTCCGCGGTGGTGCGCCTCCGCCTTTCGCGCAAGCCGCACCCGGTGGACGCTGCCGACGCCGTGCTGGCCGAGCGCCGCAAGGAGGCGGACGAGTTCTACGCGGGCGTGATTCCGAAGTCGCTCTCCGCCGACGCCAGGAAGGTGATGCGGCAGTCGCTCGCGGGAATGCTGTGGTCGAAGCAGTTCTACCATTACGTGGTGCGCGACTGGCTGCGCGGCGATCCGGCGCAACCGCCGCCGCCGCGGGCGCGCAAGCGCGGCCGCAACCGGGACTGGACGCACCTCTACAACGCCGACGTGCTGTCCATGCCCGACAAGTGGGAGTACCCCTGGTTCGCCGCCTGGGACCTGGCGTTCCACTGCATCCCGCTCGCGCTGGTGGACTCTGACTTCGCCAAGGAGCAGCTCGTCCTGCTCCTGCGCGAATGGTACATGCACCCCAACGGGCAGATCCCGGCGTACGAATGGGCCTTCGGCGACGTCAATCCGCCCGTGCTGGCGTGGGCTGCCTGGCGCGTCTACAAGATCGAGCGCAAGCGGCGCGGCACAGCGGACCGCAAGTTCCTCAAGCGCGTCTTCCTCAAGCTGATGCTCAACTTCACCTGGTGGGTGAACCGCAAGGACGCCGACGGGAACAACGTCTTCCAGGGCGGCTTCCTCGGGCTCGACAACATCGGCCTCTTCGACCGCAACATCGCCCTGCCCAACGGCGTCCGGCTGGAGCAGAGCGACGGCACCAGCTGGATGGCCATGTACTGCCTCAACATGCTCACCATCGCGCTGGAGCTGGCGCGCGAGGAGGAGGAGTTCGAGGACGTGGCCTCGAAGTTCTGGGAGCACTTCGTCCACATCTCGCGGGCGATGAACACGCTGGGCATGTGGGACCCGGAGGACGGGTTCTTCTACGACATGCTCCATCGCGAGGGCACCGGGGAGCAGATGGCGCTCAAGGTCCGCTCGATGGTGGGGATCATTCCCATCTTCGCGGTCGAGCCCATCGCCGCCGAGATCATCGCCAGCTTCCCCTCCTTCGCGCGGCGGCTGGAGTGGTTCATCGACAACCGGCCCGACTTGACCGAGGGCGTGGCCTGCATGCGCACGCGTGGAGCGCAGGACCGCCGCCTCTTCGCGGTGGTCGATCCGGACAAGCTGCGGCGCATCCTCGGGCGACTGCTCGACGAGGACGAGTTCCTCTCCCCCTACGGCATCCGTTCCGTCTCTCGCGCGCACAAGGAGAATCCCTACGCCATCCGCCTGGGCGGCACCCAATACACGGTGCGCTACGAGCCGGCCGAGTCGTCGAGCGATCTCTTCGGCGGCAATTCCAATTGGCGCGGGCCGGTCTGGTTCCCGGTGAACTACCTGCTCATCGAGTCGCTGCAGAAGTTCCATCACTACCTGGGCGACGCGTACACCGTGGAGTGCCCCACCGGATCAGGCCGGCAGCTCAACCTGGCGCAGGTGGCATCGGAGCTGTCGCGCCGGCTGTCGTCGCTCTTCCTGCTCGACGACGACGGCCGCCGGCCCGCCTTCGGCTCGGTGCGGAAGCTGCAGGAGGACCCGCACTTCTCCGACTGCCTGCTCTTCCACGAGTACTTCGACGGCGAAGACGGGACGGGCCTGGGCGCCAGCCACCAGACGGGATGGACGGGGCTGCTGGCGAAGCTGCTCCAGCAGAGCGGAGAATGATCCAAAGCCGCGCTGGTGCGAGTGTGGGGGCCTACGGTTTTCTAGGTTCGGTGGATCTCGTCGATCCACTTCACTTCCTCGGGTGGCTCCGCCGGCGCGATGTCGAGGTTCACCACCACCGGCTCCTGGCCGCTGCGGACCAGCACGCAGGAGAGCTCCTGGTCGCGGCTGGCGTTGATCTCCTGGTGCGGAACGTAGGGTGGCACGTAGATGAAGTCGCCCGGGCCCGCTTCGGCGGTGTACTCGAGCTTTTCGCCCCAGCGCATGCGCGCGCGGCCGCTGACCACGTAGATCACCGATTCCACCGGGCCATGGTGGTGCGCCCCGGTCTTGGCGTTGGGGTGGATGACCACGGTGCCCGCCCACAGCTTCTCGGCGCCCGCGCGCGCGTGGGTGACGGCAGCGGCGCGCGACATGCCCGGCGTCTGCGCCGTGTTCGGGTCCAGCTCGGCGCCCTTCACCACCCGGACGCCCTGCTCGCGCCAGACCAGCGCGGCCACCTCGGCCAGCGAGCCCACGCGCAGATCCGGAGCGATCGCCGGCGGGGGAGTGCCCCGATCGATCCACGCCACCGTCAGCCCGCAGCGTTTGGCGCCTTCGGCGTCCCAGCCGTTGCCGCTGACGAAGAGGGTGGTCTCCCGCGGCACCAGAGCGTAGACGCGCGGGTCGGTCTTGTAGGCGCGCACCTCGTCGGCGCTGTGCACCTCGTCGACCGAAAGGCCGGCCGCGTCCAGCGCGGCGCGGATCATCGGAGGTGTCCCGTTGGAGAGCACGGCGGTGCGGACGCGCGCCCTGTGCAGCGACTCCAGCGTCTGGCGCGCGTCGGGATGGGGCGGCAGCCGCAGCCAGGTGGCGCACATGCTTGCCCGCGTCCCGGCGTCGAGCTGCGGCGCCACCTCCTCCAGCGCGCGGGCGGTGACCACGTCCCAGGGCTGGTAGGGCTTTTCCCGCCAGCTCCGCTCCAGCTGCGCTTTCCGCCAGCGGGCGAGGATCGGAGCCGCGTCCGCCCCGGCGAACGGCTCCAGTTGGCTTGCGAGGCCGCCCACGTCGAGGAGCGTCCCGTAGAGGTCGAAGGCGATCAGGTCCCAGCGCATCTTCAGACCACGTCGAGGACGCCGCCCTGCAGCAACGACCGGGTCTTGATCACGTCGAGCGGCTGGCTGAAGAAGAATCCCTGCGCGAAGGCGCACCCCACCTCGCGCACCAGCCGGGCCTGCTCCTTGGTCTCGACGCCCTCGGCGATCACCGTCTTGCCCAGATCGCGGGCGATGGAGACGATGCGTCCCAATACCTGTCGATCGCGCTCCGCCCCGCCGGAGATGAACGAGCGGTCGATCTTGATGGTGTCCACCTCGATCTTGTGGAGGTGGCGCAGCCAGGCGTGCCCGGTGCCGAAGTCGTCCATGTGCAGCTTGAGCCCGCGCTTGTGCAGGTCGGTGAGCATGGCGCTGCCGTTGTCGGCGGGCAGCATGCTCTCGTTGATGTCCAGGTTCAGGTCGGCGGGGGCCAGCTTCCACTCCCGCAGCACGCGGTCGATCTGCGGCCACAGGTCGCTCTGCTCCAGGAGCTTCTGCGAGAAGTTGACCGAGAGCGACAGCTTGTTGGCGGAGGCGATCTCCCGCCGCCAGTCGTGCATCTGGTGCGAGGCGGTCTGCAGCACCCACTGGTCGATGGAGACGATCAGCCCGGTCTCCATCGCCATGGCCAGGAACTGGGAGGGCGTCACCAGGCCCAGCCGCGGATGCTGCCAGCGGGCCAGCGCCTCCAGCGCGCGCACCCTGCCCGTCTGCATGTCCACGATGGGCATGTAGTGGATGACCATCTCGTTGCGCAGCAGCGCGCTGCGCAGGTCGGTCTCCAGCTGCACATGGGCCGGCGAGCCCTCGCCGGTCTCGCGCTGGAAGACGGCGGTGCGCGCCTTGCCCAGCGCCTTGGCGCGGTACATGGCCACGTCCGCGTCGCGCAGCACATCCTCCCCCTTCTGGTATCGCGAGGAGCCCACCGCCACGCCGATGCTGGCGCTCGACTGCACCCGCTGCCCGTCGCCCAGCTCGAACGGCTCGCGCATCACCTCGTGCACGCGCTCCGCCACCCGCACCGCGTCGGTCGAGCCGCGCACGTCGTCCAGCCACATGGTGAACTCGTCGCCGCCGTGCCGCGCCAGCGTGTCGCCTTCGCGCAGGCACGACTCCAGGCGCCGGCCGATCTGCTGCAGCAGCTGGTCGCCCGCCTCGTGGCCGAAGGCGTCGTTCACCATCTTGAAGCGGTCGATGTCGATGAAGAGCACCGCGAACCGGTAGTCCTCGTGGCGGCGGGTGCGGAAGAACGAGTGGCGCAAGAGGTCGAGGAAGAGGGTGCGGTT
>DASRTX010000234.1:0-3381 GCA_035655715.1 Myxococcales bacterium
CCCGCCGCGTCCGCGAAGGCGGCGCTGCCGTAGATCTCCGCCAGCGTGCGGTGCGCCGGCGCGAAGTCAGGATCGGTCTTCGAGACTTCCTTCATCGCGGCGATGGCGCGGCGCGTGCCTCGGCCCAGCGCCGAGCGGCCCCAAAGGTAGAGGAAGCGGACGTCGCCATCGTGGATGGCACGCAGCCGGGCGTACTCGGCCTGCATCGCCTTCAGCTCGCCCTCCACGCCGTGCGCGGTCACCACGTCCTGGTAGCGCTCGTGCGCGAACACGTCTTCGGGAAACTGCTCGCGCAGCGCCCGCGCCGGGCCGGCGACCTCCGCCAGGGTAGCGGCCCGGCTTTCCGGTGGAAGCGCTGCGAGCGCGCGCTGCACCGCCGCGCCCGGCTCGCAAAGGGGCACGGCGGTCAGCAAAGCGGCCACGGCGGTCAGCACGCAGGTCATTCCAACTGGAGGCCGCGGGCAGCGTCAAGCGCGCCCGCGGCCCCCTCCCCCTCAGAGAGATCGCAGGAAGTTGAGGATGTCCTGCTTCTGCCCCGCCGTGAGCGAGTTGAAGTTCGCGATCACGCCGTTGGCTTCCGAGCGGCACGCCACGCCATCGGCGGTGAAGTTCTGGCCGGCCACGCAGTTGGGGTTCGTGCTGGCGTGTTGTGAGATCGCCCGCAGCAGCCCGCCGTTGGCCGGACCCGCGCGGCCGTCATGCAGGAAGAAGATCCGCTGGCCCACGCCCCACAGCGGAGCGGTGCGGAACTCGTCCGCCCCGGCAGCGCCCTGCGACACGAAGTCCGCCAACCGTTGCCCCATGTGGTGGATGGCGAAGTCGCTGAACGGGTGGTAAGCGACCTCGGTCTGGCCGGTGAAGATCGACTCCTCGCTGACCAGGGTCTGCGTGTGGCAGAGGTTGCAGCCGATGGCGTTGAAGAGCGACCTGCCGTTGCGCTCCGAGATGGTGTCGGTGGTGTCCCTGGGCGCCGCCGACAGCCGCATGAAGTTGGCGAAGTTCACCGCGTCATTCGACATCTCGGTGAGCGTACCTCTGAGCGAGCCCGCCGGACTGCGGATGTGGCTGTGGTCTTCGGGGGTGGGGTTGGCCTCGCAGGACTCGATGCCGCCGCGCTCGTTGGGGAAGACCTCGTTGCTCACGCCCTGCTCGACGTTGTAGGCCTCGCCGGCGAAGATGAGCAGCGACTTGTTCTGCGCCTTCCAGCCGAAGCGGGTGATGCTGCCGTCGTTCCCGTTGCGGTTGAAGCGCCCGGCGATGCCCAGCCTGGCGCGATCGGTGGCGGTGCTGTTGAAGACGCCGATCAGCTGCTCCTCCGAGGTGTTCTCCACCAGGCCCAGCCCGAAGGTGGGCGTGGGGATGCGGAAGATGACATTTCCCCTGGCGAGCTCGCCGGCGAAGTCGGGCTGCGCCAGCGTGCAGGAGGCGGGCGCATCGACGCGGCCGGCAATGGTGAAGAGGCCGTGCACGCCTCCGTCATTGCTGCCGTCCGGGTTCTTGATGAAGCGCGCCTCGCGCACCGGCCCGTCGAGTGCGATGAAGGACGGGACCACCTGGTTCCTGCCGGCGAGGCGATCGAGGGTGGCGAGCGCCACCTGCGGGTTGTTGACGAGGACCTGCCCGAGCCGGGGGTGCGGACTGGATCCGCCCGTCGCCGGCTGTGCATGGCAGGACGAGCAGCTGTTGGAGTTGAAGGTGGGGCCGAGGCCCACGCCGTCCTCGCCGGCCACCCCGCCGGAGACCGAGTCGATCTCCTCGAACGTGTCCTTCGCGGCGTTGAAGACGCCCACCTCGTCGGCGTTCAGTCCGGGAAGCGGACCTCCCGCGCTTGCGGCTCCTCCCCGTGGCCCAGGATCGCTCTGGGCGAGCGCTGCTCCGGCTCCGATTGCTGCAACGATTGCGACAAATGTGCTCCAGGTATGCACGCGCATTGCAGGACCCTCCTCCTCAATGGCTGGTGCTTCGGGGAGCCCGGACGCACGATGCGGCCGCAACCGCTCCCACGAAATCCGCGGTACCCTTCCGCGCTCGGGGCTGTCAAGGAAACGGGAAATCCGTCGCGAATTCAATGAGAACCTAATGCGTTCAGAATTACGTCGAGCTCGGATCCAGAGGGAGCCAGCTCGAATCCGGCATATATTTCGGCGGGTATTTTTCCGATCAGGAAACCCCGAGGTTTGAATGAGGGAAAACGAATGCCGCGCTTGATCGACTCGCGTTTGAACGATCGGATCGACGCGCTCGAGGCGCGCTACGGCCGCGCCCGCCTGGTGCGCGAGATCGGAGCCGCGGTGCTGCGCATGCGGTTGACGTCGCGCCTGCTGCAGTCGGAGCTGGGCGAGAAGGTGCGAACCAGCCAGGCGTCCATCTCCAAGCTCGAGCGCGGCGCCACCGCCTTGCCGCACTGGGACGCGCTGGAGATCATCGCCAACAACCTGCGCTGGGAAGTGGTGCTGAATCCCGGACCGAAGCCGGTGCAGGTGCGCAAGCGGCGCTGAACCGGCGCGCTCAGACCTTTCGCTGCGCGAAGGCCTGCGGCATGTGCTTGCGCATCAGCCGCGACAGCTCGTCGCCGTCGACCAGATCGATGGGGTTGCCGCGGGCCGCGTCGCGCGCGTCGGAGGTGAAGGTCCCGAGCGTCACCAGCACGCCCTTGCCCACGAACTCCGCCCGGGCGGTGTCGATCATGTTGCGTACCTCGTCGGCGTCGGTGGCCACCCCGGGCGCGCCGAAGAGGCCGTGCACGTACAGCCGGCCTCCGCGGATGGGCGTGGGATCGTTGGCGAAGAGATCCACGGTGGCGGCGCCCCGCTCGCTGCGCTCGGGATGGAAGCCCATCTCGGTGAAGAGGGTGAGCAGCAGCCGCTGGAAACCCTCGACGCCGAACCCTCGCACCCACGACAGCTCGCCGTGACCCAGGCGCGCCAGGTTCTCGGGCGCGGCCGGCGACACCGGCTGGCCGCGGCCGATGAGAAAGATGAGGAGGAACCCCACCGCCGTGGCCACCACCGCCACCACCAGGATGCCCATCCGTCCTCGTCTCCCGCGTGCCTGCCCGGGAGTCAAGCTGTCCTTGACATGCCGGGGAAGAGGACGGTACAAGCCCCCTCCCTCTCGGGCGGATCTCCCCCGGCCGACGAGGTTTTTCCAGCACGACGTGGGCCTGTAGCTCAGCTGGGAGAGCGCTAGAATCGCACTCTAGAGGTCTCCGGTTCGATCCCGGACAGGTCCACCACCCGCGCTCGCGCGCGGGTGGTGGAATTCCGCGCGGCTTGATTGCAGATCGCCCGCGCTCTGCCCCTGCACCCGCTCTCCGATCACACCAGGGGGCGACTCGCGTCTCCCCCTGGACCCCCACGCGTTCTGGTCCCCTGCTCCTGC
>DASRTX010000235.1:0-3465 GCA_035655715.1 Myxococcales bacterium
TTGGGGAAGCGAGTGAAGAGCCCGTCGGCGATCATCGCGCGCGCACCCTGGACCGTCTCCTCACCGGGCTGACCGATCATCAAGACCGTGCCGCGCCAGCGATCTTTCGTGCGCGCGAGCAGAGCGGCCGCGCCGGTCCAGGCGGCCATGTGCGCGTCGTGCCCGCAGGCGTGCATCACCGGGACCGTCTGGCCGGCCGGGTTCACGCCCGTCGCGGTGCTCGCGTACGGCAGGCCCGTCTTCTCCTCCACCGGCAACGCATCCAGCTCGGTGCGCAGGAGCACGGTGGGGCCCTTGCCGTTGCGCAGGATGCCCACCACACCGGTGCCGCCCACGCCGGTGGTCACCTCGTAGCCGAGCTTGCGCAGCTCGTCCCCCATGCGCGCGGAGGTGCGCTGCTCCTTCATGGAGAGCTCGGGATGCTGGTGGAGATCCAGGTAGAGGGCCTCGAGCTGCGGATACATCTGGTCGAGACCTTCCACCGGCGACGCGGCGGCCAGGGCGGCGGCGAGGAGTGTGAGCATGGCCGTAGGATACCCCGGCCGGGTCGACCGCGGATCCGCTCAGCGCGCCAGCACCTCGGCGACGAGCTGATAGGAACGCAACCGCGCGGCATGATCGTGGATCTGGCCGGCGACGATCAGCTCGTCTGCCCCCGTCCGGGCGACGAAGTCCTCCAGCCAGCCGCGGATCGTCTGCGGCGAGCCGATGGTCGAGCAGGCCAGCACCTGCGACAACAGCTCCCGCTCCGCCGCGCCCCACTGCACGTCCGCCCTGGGCGGCGGCAGACGGCCGGGTCTCCCCCGGCGCAGGTTGACGAAGGCCTGCTGGTGCGAGGTGGCCAGGAGCGCGGCCTCTTCGTCGCTCTCGGCGGCGATCACGTTCACGCCCACCATCGCGTACGGCCGCGCCAGCCGTTCCGAGGGGCGGAACTCGGCGCGGTAGATCGAGAGCGCGTCCATCAGGTACGCCGGCGCGAAGTGCGAAGCGAACGCGAAGGGCAGGCCGAGCGCCGCCGCCAGCCGCGCGCCGAAGAGGCTGGAGCCGAGGATCCAGATGGGCACGCTCAGCCCGCTGCCCGGGACGGCCAGCACGCGCCGCCCCGGCTCGGAGGGGCGGAAGTAGTCCATCAACTCGAGGACGTCCTGCGGAAACGCCCCTTCGTCGCTCTCCAGCGTCCGGCGCAGCGCCCGCGAGGTGACGGGATCGGTTCCCGGCGCGCGGCCGAGACCCAGATCGATGCGGCCGGGGAAGAGCGATTCCAGCGTGCCGAACTGCTCCGCGACGACCAGGGGCGCGTGGTTCGGCAGCATGATCCCGCCCGCTCCGACCCGGATGCGGTCCGTGCCGGCGGCGATGTGGCCGATCACTACCGAGGTGGCCGCGCTGGCCACACCCGGCATGCCATGGTGCTCGGCAACCCAGTAGCGGCTATAGCCCCAGCGCTCGGCGTGGCGGGCAAGGTCCAGCGAGCAGCGCAGCGCCCGGGCGGCGTCGCCACCTTCGACGATGGGAGCGAGATCGAGGACGGAAAACGGGACCATGGAAGATTTTCGATGCCGCTCGCTACGGGCAGTTGCCTTACACTCGGGGGATGAGTCGCCTCTGTTCCGTCGTGCTCCTGGTCGCCGCCGCCGCCCTGGCCGAGGACGAAGATCCGTCTGGCACGGTGGCGCTCCAACTCGAGATTGGAAAGACGGTCCCCGTGGCCGCACCGGCAGGGTCGGCCATTCTCTGCGACGACCCTTCGGTGGCGGCGCCGGAGTTCACCGAGGACGGCGAGGGCTACCTGCTGCGCGGACTCAAGCCGGGCAGCACGCTCTGCGGCGTGTGGCTGGGGAACCAGAAGCCGGGCGGTCTCTACCGGGTCACGGTCAAGAAGCCGGCCCCTCCCGCGAAGGACGGCGGAACTTGAGGTAGCCGCGGCGCGAGGGAGGCGCTATCTCACGCCGATGTCCACCCAGCTGACCCTGTTCACCGACTTCGTCTGACCGTTCTGCTTCGTCGCGGAGCAGAGCAGCCTGGTCAGGCTGCAGGACGAGTACGACATCGCGCTCGACTGGCACGGCTACGAGCTGCACCCGGACACGCCGCCGGGTGGCATCGAGCTGGCGCGAAAGTTCGGCGGCCGCGAACGCGTGGCCGCCATGCAAGCGCGCCTCCTCGAGTTCGCCGGGTCGTTCGGCATCAATGACATGAAGGTGCGCGAGCGCTCGCCGAACACGCGCCGCGCCCTGGCCATCGCCGAGTACGCGCGCGATCAAGGAAAGCTCGAGCGCTGGCGTCACCTGGCCATGGACGCGCATTGGCGCCGCGGCCTCGATCTGGAGAGCGATGCCGACCTGCGCGCGCTGGCGGCGGAAGCGGGGCTCGACCCGGAGGAGTCGCTGGCCGCCTCGCGGGACGACCGCTACCTGTCGCGCATCGACGAGAAGCGCCGCGAGGCGCAGGAGATGGGGGTGACCGGCATTCCCACCTTCGTGATCGGCAACCAGGGCGTGGTGGGCTGCCAGTCTTACGAGGTGCTAGCCGAGTTCGTCGAGTCGGCAGGCGCGCGGAAGAAGGTCCGACCCTGAGCCGGAGCCGGCGCTAGTCGTGCGCCGGCACCGGGAAGCCGCGCTTGCGCATCAGCGCCGCGATCCCCGGGTCCCGCCCGCGGAAGGCGCGATATCCCTCCGCGGGGTCGACGGTGTTTCCCGCGCTGAAGACGTCGTCGTGGAGGCGCCTGGCCACCGTCTTGTCATACGGGCCTTTGGCCTCGAGGAAAGCCTCCCAGGCGTCGGCCTGCAACGTGTCCGACCAGAGGTAGCTGTAGTAGCCGGCGGAGTATCCGTCGCCTGCGAATACGTGCTGGAACTGCGGCGTACGGTGCCGCATCACCAGCTCCTTCGGCATGCCCAGCGAGGCCAGCGTCTCCTTCTCGAACTTGCGCGGATCGATGGGTCCCGCCCCCGCGGTGTGCAGCTTCATGTCCACCAGCGCTGCCGAGAGGTATTCGACGGTGGCGAAGCCCTGGTTGAAGGTGCGGGAGCGCTCGATCTTCTGCACCAGCGCGGCGGGGATGGGCTGTCCGGTCTGGAAATGCCGCGCGTACTGGTCGAGCAGCGGGCGCGTGTAGAGCCAGTTCTCCAGCAGCTGCGAGGGGAACTCCACGTAGTCGCGCGGGACGTTGGTGCCGGACAGCGAGGGGTAGGTGACGCTGGAGTTGAGGCCGTGCAGCGCATGTCCGAACTCGTGGAACATGCCGGTGGCGTCGTCCCAGCTGATGAGAATGGGTTCGCCGGGCTTGCCCTTCACGAAGTTGGCGTTGTTGGAGACGATCACCGGCACTTCCCCGGCCACCCGCGACTGGCGCCGGTACTCGTTCATCCACGCTCCCGAGTTCTTGCCGGGCCGCGCATACGGGTCGAAGAACCAGAGGCCGACGTGCTTGTCCGAGGCGTCCCGCACTTCCCACACGCGGAC
>DASRTX010000236.1:0-5224 GCA_035655715.1 Myxococcales bacterium
ATCCGCGTGTCCGCCGCGCGAGCCGATGGCGTTGACCGCGATGATCATGCGCGGCCCGGGCACATGGCCCTTGTCGATGGCGTTGCGCAACCCCACGTCGAGGAAGTCGCCGGAGCCCAGATCGCGGGCTGCGGTGAATCCCGCCTCCAGCGTGCGGCGCGCGTACTCCGCCCCATACTGCGCCTGCTCCGCCGGCCAGCGCAGCAGGAGATCCATCGAATCGCGATACCAGCTGGGGCCGGACTCGAAGGTGAGGTGCGTGTGCGCGTCCATCAGGCCGGGCAGGAGCGTCGCGTCTCCCAGGTCGATGAGCTGCGCCCCCGCCGGCGGCTCGCCGCCCACTTGCGTGATGCGCTCGCCGTCCACCACCACGAGAGCGGGTTGGACGATGGCGCCCTTGCGCGCATCGAAGAGGCGCGCGGCCTTGACGGCGACGGGATTGGCAAGCAGCAGCGCGGCGAGCAGGAACATGAAGACCTCCGGTCCGGCGCTCCTATCACACCGGACCGGAGGCTTTCGACTGCGAAGAAGCGCGCCCCTGCTACTTGCGAGGCGCCCCGCCTTCAGGGACTAGTGCGGCGTGTTCTGGTCGCTGGTCCCGTTCGGGTTGGTGCTGTTCGGGTTGTTCGGGTTGGTGGGGCTGGTGCTGTTGGGGTTGGTGGTGCTCGTGTCGCTCGGGTTGGTGCTCGTGCTGCCCGAGGTGCCCATCGATCCCGAGGTCCCGCTGCCGGTGCTGCCCGAAGTGCTCGAGCCGATGTTGCCGGAAGTGCTGCTGCCGGTGCCCAGCCCGCTGCTCGATCCGCTGGTGCCGACCGATGCGTCGCCTGCAGTGGACGAGCCGGTGCCGGACGAGTCGGTGGCCGCGCCGGTGCCGGTCGAGCCGGTGGTGCTGGTGGAGCCGCTGACGCCGCCCGGCGCCGTGGTGGTGCCGGCGGAGCCGCTCATGCCGCCTGGCGCCGTGGCGGTGCCGGTGGCCGACGTGTCAGAGCCTGGCGTCGTGGCCGTGCCATTGGCGCCGGTCGTGCCGGTGGCGCTGCCCGTCCCGGTCCCGGTGCCCGAAGTGCCCGCGGTGCCGGTCGCGCTGCCGGAGCTGCCTGTGCTGCCGCCGCCGGTCTGCGCCATTGCTCCCGAGACCGCCAGCGCTGAGGTCGCCAGGATGGTTGCTGCGAGTTTCCCGATACGCATGAAGTGTTTCCTCCTTGTCTGGCGGGAGGGTGGGCACGGCACGCGCGCCTGTGAACCCGAGGAAATACGTTGAAAGACGAAACGCCGCGGCTAGTCGCGCGCCCGCTCGTACTGCGGGGGCCAGCGCACCTGCACGCCCAGCTGCCTCGCAGCCGCCAGAGGCCAGTAGGGGTCGCGCAGCAGCTGCCGCGCCAGGATCACCACGTCTGCCTGTCCCGAGCGCACGATGTGCGCCGCTTGATCGGCGGAGCGGATCAAACCCACCGCGCCGGTCTTGACGGCGGCCTCCCGGCGGATCCTCTCCGCGAAGGGCGTCTGGTAGCCCGGCCCGAGCGGAATCTTCACGCCGGGCACCAGGCCGCCCGAAGAGCAATCGATCAGGTCCACGCCTTCGCGCACAAGCCTGCGCGACAGCTCGATCGACTGCTCGATGTCCCAGCCGCCCTCCGCCCAGTCCGTCGCCGAGATGCGCACCCAGAGCGGAAGGCGCTCCGGCCAGCGGGCGCGCACGGCGGCGACCACCTCGAGCAGCGCGCGGATGCGGTTGTCGAACGAACCGCCGTAGGCGTCCGTGCGGCGATTCGAGAGCGGGGAGAGGAATTCGTGCAGCAGGTAGCCGTGCGCGGAATGGATCTCGAGCACGCGGAAGCCGGCCCGCAGGGCGCGCTCGGCGGCCTCGCCGAAGGCTCTCACGATGCGGGCGATGCCCTGGCCGTCCAGCTCTTGCGGGGTTGGATCGTCGGGACGGAAGGGCGCCGGGCTCGGGGCGAGGATCGGTCGAAAGCCGCCTTCCTGGACACCGAGGACGCGGTTTCCCTCCCAGGGACGCTGGGTGGAGGCCTTCCGTCCCGCGTGCGCGAGCTGCATGCCGGCCACGGCACCTTGGGCTTCCACGAAGCGGGCGATGCGCGACAGCTCGGCGACGTGCTCGTCCTTCCAGATCCCCAGGTCCTGCGGCGAGATGCGGCCTTCCGGCGTCACCGCGCTGGCCTCGGTGAAGACCAGCGCCGCGCCGCCCACGGCGCGCGAGCCCAGATGGACGAAGTGCCACTCGTTGGCGAACCCGTCCTCGCTGGAGTACTGGCACATCGGAGAGACGACGATGCGGTTCTTCAGGGCGACGCCGCGGATCTCGAGGGGGTCGAAGAGCATGGCTCGTACGATGCTGCCGCTCGAGCGGCGGTGCTAGAGCAGCTTGCGCAGCTCGTCCGCCGACGTGACCGGGAGCTGGCAGGCTCCGCGCTCGCAGACGTACGCCGTGGGGCGCCCTGCCTGGGTTGGGCGATCCTGCGCCAGGGGCGTGGCAGGCTGGGTTCCTTCCTCGTGCCGGATGAGCACCTGCGAGGGGGCGAAGCGGGGCCGCAGCACGTCGAGCAACTCCACGTCGCTGCCGCCCCGCGGCCGCACCAGCACCGCTTCCCGGGGGCGCGAGTTCACGAAGTCGACGGCCAGGAGCATCTCTCCCAGCGCAGCCGGCGCGCCCGCGAGCAGCGCGCCGAAGCTGCGCAACAGCCGTGCGGCCTGCTCGCCGTACGCGGCCTCTCCGGTAATCGCCGTAAGGCGCAGCAGCGTCAGCGCCGCGACCGAATTGCCGGTGGGCTCCGCGCCGTCGTAAGCCGGCTTCTCGCGCGCCAAGAGCGCCTCGTGGTCGGCGGGCGTGCGGTAGAAGCCGCCGTCGGGGTGCGCGAACCTCTGTTCCAGCGCCGAGTGCAGCTCCCGCGCCGCCGAAAGCCAGCGCCCTTCGCCGGTGGCCTCGAACAGGTCGACCAGACCGGCCGCGAAGAAGGCGTGGTCCTCGAGCAGCCCGGGATGGCGCCCCGTCCGGCGTAGGGTTCCGCCTTCGAAGTGCGATCGCAGCAACGCGTCGGCCGCGACCACGGCGGCCTTTACGTATTCCTCGCGGGCGAAGGCCAGTCCGGCGCGGGCGAACGCGGAGATCATCAGGCCGTTCCACGAAGTCAGGATCTTGGTGTCGGTCAGCGGCGGCGGGCGGCGGGCCCGGGCCGCGTACAACTTCGGCCGGATGCGCTGGAGGAACTCGAACTCGCCGGCATCGGGCACGCGCGAGAGCGAGAGAACGTTCTTGCCCTCGAAGTTGCCGGATTCCGTGGCCTGCAAGAGCAAGGCAGCGCGGGCGCCCTCCTCCTCGCCCAGCACCTCGCGAAGTTGCCCCACCGTCCAGACGAAGAACGTCCCCTCCTCTCCTTCGGAGTCCGCGTCGGTGGCCGACCAGAAGGCGCCGGAGGCGTCGGTCATCTCACGCGCGACGTAGTCGAGCACCTCGCAGGCGATGCGACGGAAGAACTCGCTCTGTGTGGCCTGCCAGCCCTCCACGTACGCGACCGTGAGCAGCGCGTTGTCGTAGAGCATCTTCTCGAAGTGCGGCACCAGCCACTGCGCGTCGGTGGAGTAGCGGTGGAAGCCGCCGCCCACCTGATCGTAGATGCCGCCCAGCGCCATCTTCTCCAGCGTGAGCCGCGCCATGTTCAGGGGATCTTGATCGCCACTTCGTTTCCACTCGCGGAGCAGGAAACGCACGTTCATGCTGGAGGGGAACTTGGGAGCCCGCTGCACGCCGCCCTCGCGCGGATCGAACACCTGGGCGTAGTAGGCCATCGCGCCGTCGAGGACGTCGGGGCCGGGCGCCGAGGCCGGGGCGTCCGCCGAGAGGCTTTGCTGCACCGCCTGCGCGATCTGCTCGGCCGAATGCGAGGCGCGCGTCCGCTCCTCGCGCCACACCCGGTCCAGCTCGAGCAGGATGGTGCGGAAGCCGAAGCGCGCGCCGCGCTGTCCGTCCTGGGCAGGGAAGTAGGTGCCGCCGAAGAACGGCTTGCGGTCCGGGGTGAGGAAGACGCTCATCGGCCAGCCGCCGTGATGGGTGAGCATCTGCACCGCCTGCATGTAGATGGCGTCCACGTCGGGGCGCTCCTCGCGGTCCACCTTCACCGGCACGAAGCGCTGGTTGAGGATCTCCGCGATCTCAGGCGACTCGAACGACTCCTCCTCCATCACGTGGCACCAGTGGCAGGTGGCGTAGCCCACCGAGAGGAAGACCGGGCGGTCGAGCGCGCGCGCCGCGGCGAACGCCTCCTCGCCCCACGGGCGCCAGTCCACCGGGTTGTGCGCGTGCTGCAAGAGATAGGGCGAGGACTCCAGCGCCAGCCGGTTGGTCCAGCGCGCCGCGCCGCCTTCACGCAGGTGGCGCGTCCGCGGCGGATGGCGGCGGGCCGTCACCGCCCGTTCGAGCTGCGCGGACAACTCCTCCGCGAAGGCCTGCGCTCCGGGTCCGGGCTCGATGGTCACCCGACCGGATCTACGCCTCCCGGGCCAGCGTGGAAACCTGCCCGGGGGCCGAAACGTAGACAAGCCGCCTGCACTTCGGGCACTCGTGCAGGCGGTGCGCCGCGCTCACCTCGGCGCGCTGGAAGCCTTCCGCCGTGTCCGGCGCCTCCACCAGCCAGAGCACCTGGGCGCGGGTTCCGGCCTTGCCGATGGAGAAGACGGCGCCGCAGCGGCACTGCAGATCAGTGGTCATGCGCGGAAGATTGACGCTCCGTTGTCGTTCGGCCACCCTGCCGCCGGCATGCGCGCCTACGATCTCATCCGCAAGAAGCGCGACGGCGGCACGCTCACCCGCGAGGAGCTGCAGTTCCTGGTGCGCGGCGCCGCCGACGGCAGCGTGGCCGACGAGCAGCTCTCGGCGTTCCTGATGGCGGTCTTCTTCCGGGGGATGGACCTGCGCGCGGAGCTGCCTTTCTGGCTGGACGCGATGCTGCACTCCGGCGAGGTGCTGGACCTGTCGCGCATCCCGGGGCGCAAGATCGACAAGCACTCCACCGGCGGCGTGGGCGACAAGATCTCGCTGCCGCTGGCGCCGCTGGTGGCGGTGTGCGGCGTCAAGGTCCCCATGGTCTCGGGCCGCGGCCTGGGCCACACCGGCGGAACGCTGGACAAGCTGGAGAGCATCCCGGGCTTCCGCGTGGATCTTTCCGCCGCGCGCTTCGCGGAGCTGGTGGACCGCCTCGGGCTCTGCCTGATC
>DASRTX010000237.1:0-3968 GCA_035655715.1 Myxococcales bacterium
GCGGCTTGCGCTCGAGCAGCGGCGTCAGCCCGATGATCGCCGCCACCTCGTCGATACGTCGGATGATCTCCTTCTTGGCCACGCCGTGCAGCTCCAGCGCGAAGGAGAGGTTCTTGCGCACGCTCATGTGCGGGTACAGCGCGTAGCTCTGGAAGACCATGGCGATGTCGCGGTCGCGCGGCGCCTTCCAGGTGACCGACTCGCCGCCGATGCGGATGTCGCCGGCAGTGACTTCCTCCAGGCCGGCGATCATCCGCAGCGTCGTCGTCTTTCCGCATCCCGAGGGGCCCACCAGGATGCAGAACTCGCGGTCGCGCACCGTCAGCTCGATGCCCGCGACCACCTCTGTTTCTCCGAATCGCTTGACGACCCGATCGAGTACGACCTCTGCCATGGTGTGGGTCTTCTATCCCGGGAGCGTCAAATGGCGCGCAGTTTCTTTTCCGCGTCGTCCATTGCGGCACGGACGGGCTTCCCCTTCGCCACCTCGGCGAACATGGTGGGGATGATGAACTTCGCGTACATGCCCGTGGCGGTCTTGGTCATCGGGCCCGGGTAGCCGATGAAGATGACGTCGTCCTGGAAGTCCTGGAGCAGCTTGAGCTTGGGCTCGGTTCCCAGCACCGGCATGGGCTTCTTGGTGAAGCTCTTCAAGAACGGGTGGTTGTAGCCGGTGCTCTCCTGCATGCCGCGGTGGCTGTCGGCCACCATGGCGTAGAGGAACTGCTTGGCCAGGTCCTGGTTCTTGGAGAAGTTGAAGATGCCGTACGACATGGTGCGGGCGCCGTTCTTGCGGCCCTTGGGCCCGAGCGGCGTGCGCACCACTTCCAGGTTCCGGTACACGTCCGGGTTGTCCTTGGCCGCGGTGCGGTAGGCGCTGATGGGGTTGCAGACCATCGAGCCCTTGCCCGAGGCGATGAACCGGTTGTTGGAGCTGTCGTCCCAGCTCAGCACCTCATCGGTCATGGTCTGATCGAAGAACTTCTTTCCGTACTCCAGGCACTCGCTGATCTCCTTGCGCCGGAAGTTGATCTTCCCTTCCTTGTCGAAGAAGTAGGCGCCGTACGCGGCCATCAAGGGATAGAGGTCGTCGTTGGCGTCCGGCGTCTGCGAGTAGGGGATGCCGAACGGGTGGCCGGCCGCCTTCAGCTTCGCGCCGGAGGCGAGCAGCTCGGTCCAGCTGGTCTTGTCGGTGTAGTCGACGCCCGCCTGCTGGAAGTAGCCGCGGTTGATGAGCAGGGGATAGGCGATGTACCAGTACGGAATCGCCAACCACTTGCCCTTCACCTTGCCGATGGACTCGGAGTTCGGGATCCATCCGCCGAACTCCTTCTCCAGCTTGTTGGCGACCGAGGTGACGTCCACCAACGCCTGATCGTAGAGCCAGGCGCCCACGCCGTTGAGGTGGAAGACGTCGTGGCCGCCGCCGCGCGAGATGTCGGCGGCGATGGAGGTGGGGAGGTCGGGCGTGGCGACGTAGTCCACTTCGACCTTGCACTTGTTCTTCTCGCCGAACTCCTTGACGAAGGTGTTGAAGTACCGGTCGTAGTCCGGCACGAAATGCTTCCACTGCACGACCTTGAGCGTTGTCTCTGTCTGCGCCGACGCCTTGCGCGTCAGGATGGTGGGCGTCGCGAGCGCGGCGCCTGCGGTGACACCTGCCTTGAGCAGCGACCTGCGGGTCAGCGTTCTCGCCATGTGCGGTTCTCCCGGGGTGGGGGCGGAAAGTTCTATACCTGAGTCCAATGTTGGAGTGGAAGTCCCCACCCCGGGCAGCCCGATGTTTGATTATCGAAAGAGTGCGGGACGGCCCGGAGGTTCCCGGGGAAGCTTCCTCTGGACGGACGGCCTTTTCTGTGCTGCCCTAGCCGCCCCGCGTTGTGGGAGGTTCCGGGCCTTGCCCGGAGCCGGGCGGAGGGCGCAGCCCCGGAGCATTGGAGGAGGTTCCGCATGATCGAGGTGACCGCGAAGGCGTCCGAGCAGGTGCTCTCCAAGGCAGCGCTGGCTTT
The DNA here is from genome assembly GCA_035655715.1 of Myxococcales bacterium. Classification (GTDB taxonomy): domain Bacteria; phylum Myxococcota; class Myxococcia; order Myxococcales; family 40CM-4-68-19; genus 40CM-4-68-19. The sequence continues at coordinate 2,010 of DASRTX010000237.1, forward strand.
CGTGGAGGAGCTGCACCGCAACTTCGAGCAGCGACGGCAAGACGTGCTGAAGAAACGCGACGAGCGGTACCGCAAGCTCGCCGCCGGCGGCGCCTTCGAGTTCCTGCCCGAGACGGCCAGCGTGCGCAGCGGCGACTGGAAGGTGGCGTCGATCCCCGCCGACCTGGCCAAGCGGCACGTCGAGATCACCGGCCCGGTCGAGCGCAAGATGATGATCAACGCGCTCAACTCCGGCGCGGACGTGTTCATGTCCGACTTCGAGGATTCGCTCTCGCCCACCTGGTCCGCCGTCGTGCAGGGGCACGTCAACCTGATCGACGCCGTGCGTCGCAAGCTGGCCTTCACGTCGCCCGAAGGCAAGTCGTACAAGCTCAACGAGAAGCTCGCCACCTTGCTGGTGCGGCCGCGCGGCTGGCACCTGCCGGAGAAACACCTCAAGGTGGACGGCAAACCGGTCTCCGGCTCGCTGGCCGACTTCGGGCTCTTCTTCTTCCACAACGCCAAGGAGACGCTGGACCGCGGCACCGGGCCCTACTTCTACCTGCCAAAGATCGAGTCCCACCTCGAGGCGCGGCTGTGGAACGACGTCTTCGTCTTCGCGCAGGACAAGCTCGGGGTGCCGCGGGGTAGCGTGCGCGCCACCGTGCTGGTGGAGACGCTTCCGGCGGCGTTCGAGATGGACGAGATTCTCTACGAGCTGCGCGAGCACTCGAGCGGCCTCAACGCCGGCCGCTGGGACTACATCTTCTCGCTGATCAAGAAGCTGCGGACGCGCAAGGACCTCATCCTGCCCGACCGCCAAAAGATAACCATGACGGTGCCCTTCATGCGGGCCTACACCGAATTGCTGGTGAAGACCTGCCACCGCCGCAGCGCGCATGCCATGGGCGGAATGGCGCCCTTCATCCCCACCCGCAAGAACCCCGAGATCAACGAGAAGGCGCTGTCCCAGACGCGAACCGACAAGGAGCGCGAGGTCGCCGACGGCTTCGATGGCACCTGGGTGGCGCATCCCGACCTGGTGCCGGTGGCCAAGGAAGTCTTCGACAAGAAGCTGGGCAAGCCGCACCAGATCGCGCGGCAGCGCCCGGAAGTGAGCGTGAAGGCCAGCGAACTTCAAGATACGCGCGTCCCCGGGGCCACCATCTCCGAGGCCGGCGTGCGCAACAACATCACCGTGGGCGTGCAGTACCTCGCTTCCTGGCTGGGCGGGAACGGCGCGGCTGCCATCTTCAACCTGATGGAGGACGCCGCCACCGCCGAGATCTCGCGCGCGCAGCTCTGGCAGTGGGTGCAGAACGGCGCCAAGCTCGAGGACGGCCGCGCGATCGACCGCAAGCTCTACGAGCAGCTGCGCGACGACGAGATGGGCAAGCTGTCGGGCGTGCCGCACGTGAAAGAGGCGCAGGAGATCCTCGACGGCCTGGTGCTGGGCGAGTTCGTGGAGTTCCTCACCCTGCCCGCCTACGAGCGCCTCGAATGAAGCAGGAGACCCCGGGCGCGACCCAGGCCGAGCTGAAGATCCACGCACAGCCGCTCCCGCGCGAGCTGGTGGATCGCTTCGCGGCGGTGGTGGGCGAGGCCTACGCCATCTGCAAGCCGGAGCAGCTGCGGACCTACGAGTCCGACGGGCTGGCCAGCTTCCGCGTCACGCCCGGACTGGTGGTGTTGCCAGCCTCCACCGAAGAAGTGGCGGCATGCGTGAAGCTGGCGCGCGGCGCAGGCTTGCCCATCGTTGCGCGCGGCTCCGGCACGGGACTGTCCGGCGGCGCGCTGCCGGTGCCCGGCTGCGTCGTGATCGGCCTGTCGCGGATGCGGACGATCCTGGAAGTCGACTTCGACAACGCCTGCATGCGTGTGCAGCCCGGCGTCATCAACCTGGACGTGTCCAGGCACATCGGACCGGCGGGCTGGTACTACGCGCCCGATCCGTCCTCCCAGAGCGTCTGCAGCATCGGC
>DASRTX010000238.1:0-4195 GCA_035655715.1 Myxococcales bacterium
CCGGGCCGGAATGAAGGCGTACTTGAAGCTGCACGGGGACACCATCGCCGGACGGAAGGTCGAGATCCTCGAGCGCGACACCACCGGGCCCGCGCCGGAAGTCGCCAAGCGCGTCGCGCAGGACCTGGTCGCGGGCGACAAGGTCGATTTCCTCGCCGGTTTCGGCATGACGCCGAACGCGCTCGCGGTCGCGCCGCTCGCCACCCAGTCGAAGACGCCGATGATCGTGATGAACGCCGCCTCCTCGGTGATCACCACCAGGTCTCCCTACGTGGCCCGCCTCTCCATGACGCTGCCGCAAGTGACCGCGCCGATGGCGCAGTGGGCCGCGAAAAACGGCATCCGCAGGGTCTACAGCATCGTCTCCGACTACGCGCCCGGCATCGACGCGGAGACCACCTTCGCGAAGACTTTCCAGGCGCAGGGGGGCGAGGTGGTGGGGTCGGTGCGCGTTCCCCTCAAGAACCCCGACTTCGCGCCGTTCGTGCAGCGTGCCAAGGACGCGCGGCCGCAGGCGGTCTTCATCTTCGTGCCGGCGGGAGAGCAGGGCATCGCCTTCGTCAAGGCCTTCACCGAGCGCGGCCTGCGAGAGGCGGGCATCAAGCTGATCGGCTCCGGGGACGTGGTGGACGACGACGTGCTCGAGGCGATGGGCGACGCGACGCTGGGGGTGATCACCACCCATCACTACTCGGCCGCGCACGATTCGCCCGAGAACGCCGCCTTCAAGAAGGCGTATGCCGAAGCGAACGGAACGGGCTCGCGTCCCAACTTCATGGCGGTGGCGGGCTACGACGGCATGGCCGCCATCTACGCGGTGGCGAAGAAGCTGGACGGGAAGATCGACGCCGACCAGGCGATGGCTGCGCTCAAGGGACTTGCGCTGCAGAGCCCGCGCGGGCCCATCCACATCGATCCGGAGACGCGCGACATCGTGCAGACGGTGTACGTGCGCAAGGTCGAGCGCACCAAGGCGGGCCTCTACAACGTCGAGTTCGACCGGTTCGCCGACGTGAAGGATCCCGGCAAGTAGATGCCCGGCTCCCTCCCGGGCGTGCTCTTCGACGGCGTCGCCTACGGCAGCCTGCTCTTCCTCATCAGCGTGGGCCTCTCGGTCTCCATGGGATTGATGAACTTCATCAATCTCGCCCACGGCGCCTTTGCCATGGCCGGCGGCTACGTCTGCGCGGTGGCGATGAACCGCCTGGGAGTTCCCTTCGTGGCCACGCTGCCGCTCGCCTTTCTCGCCGGCGCCGTCGCGGGAGGGATTCTGGAATCGCTGCTCTACCGCAGGCTCTACCGGCGCAGCCCGCTGGACCAGGTGCTCTTCTCGCTGGGGCTCACGCTCATGTCGGTAGCGGCGGCGACCTGGGTGTTCGGACCGGGGAGCCAGCCCGTGCACCTGCCCGATTTCCTGCTCGGGCAGGTGCGGGTTGCTGGCGTCGATCTGGGCGCCTACAGGCTGTTCCTGGTCGCCGTGGTCTCGCTGATCGCGCTCGCGCTCATCGCTTCCCTCAGGATGACGAAGGCCGGCGCGCGCATCCGCGCCTCGGTGGACGATGCGCAGGCGGCCGCCGGCCTCGGAATCGACGTCGGCCGTGTCTTTGCCCTCACCTTCACGCTCGGATCGGCCCTCTCCGCGCTGGGCGGCGCGCTCTCCATCGACGTGTTCGGGCTCGATCCGACGTTTCCGCTCAAGTACCTCGTCTATTTCCTGCTGGTGGTGGTCGTGGGAGGGTCCGGCTCCATCGCCGGATCGCTCCTGGCCTCGATGGTGCTGGGCGTGCTCGACGTGGTGGGCAAGTACTACGTCCCGCAGATCGGCGCCTTCGTCATCTACGGGCTGATGATCGCGCTCTTGCTGCTTTCTCCCGGCGGCCTGCGGCGGATGGCGCGATGAGCGCCGCCGGCCGGGTTCCGGACGCGCGCTGGCGGCCCGCCGAACTGGTCTTCTGGGCAGCGGCGGTCGCCGTCTACTTCGTCTTTCCCCACCACCTGGTGCTGGCCAGCCAGATCCTGATCACCGGCCTGTTCGCCCTTTCGCTCGACCTGATCCTCGGCTACGCCGGCATCGTTTCTCTCGGCCATGCCGCGATGTTCGGAAGCGGCGCGTACGCCGCCGGGTTGCTCGCGCACCACGGATGGGGCGAACCCGTCAGCGGCCTGCTCGCCGGCGGCGCGGCGGGCGCCGCCCTCGCTTTCGCCACCAGCTTCGTGGCCCTGCGCGGCGGGGACCTCACGCGGCTGATGGTGACGCTGGGCATCGGCCTGATGGCTTACGAGGTGGCGAACCAGGCGGCCTCCATCACCGGCGGGGTGGACGGGCTCAGCGACGTGGCGATGGGAAAGCTGCTCGGCCTCTTCGCCTTCGACCTGGGAGGACGGACCGCGTACGTCTACAGCCTGGCGGTCCTCTTCGCCGTGTTCTGCCTCTCCAGACGCATCGTCAACTCGCCGTTCGGTCTTTCGCTGCGCGGCATCCGCGATCGGTCCGCGCGCATGCCCGCGCTGGGCGCTCCTGTGTCCCTGCGGCTGACTGCCGTCTACACCGTGGCCGGCGGCATCGCCGGCATCGCCGGAGCGCTCCTCGCCCAGACCACGCAGTTCGTGGGGCTGGAGACGCTGGGCTTCTCCCGTTCGGCGGATCTCCTGATCATGCTGGTGCTGGGCGGGGCAGGGTGGCTCTACGGCGGCATGGTGGGGGCGGCGGCGTTCCTCGTCGCGCAGGACCTGCTCTCGGGCATGAACCCCGTCTATTGGCAGTTCTGGCTGGGCCTGCTGCTCGTCCTCGCCGTCTTCTTCGTGCCCGGCGGAATCGTCGGCACGCTGGCCGGCGCGCAGCTGCGGCGCCTGGAAGCGCGCCGATGACCGCCGTGCTGCGCACCGAGAAGCTGTCGCGCAGCTGGGGCGCGCTGGCGGCGGTGCGCGAGGTGAGCTTCGCATTGGAGGCCGGCGCGCGGCACGCGCTGATCGGCCCGAACGGCGCGGGCAAGACCACGCTGGTCAATCTTTTGACCGGGGCGCTCTCGCCGAGCGGCGGCGAGGTGTTCCTCGACGGCGACCGCATCACGCGGGTGCCGCAGCACGTGCGCGTCCGGCGCGGCATGGCGCGCACCTTCCAGATCACCGCGCTCTTCCCCAACCTCACCGTGCTGGAGACGGTGCTGCTCGCCGCCTGCGAGCAGGGGGGGCTCTGCTGGAGCTGGCTGTCGCCGGTGGCGCGGCACGCGCGCGAGATCGCCGAGGCGCGGCGGATCGTGCGCGAGCTGCACCTGGAAGACGAGATGGACGTGCGGACGCGCATCCTGCCCTACGGCAAGCAGCGCCTGCTGGAGATCGCCGTGGCGCTGGCCTCGCGGCCGCGCGTGCTGCTGCTCGACGAGCCGGCCGCGGGAATTCCCAAGAGCGAGAGCGCGGAGATCTTCGAGGTGCTCGCGCGCCTGCCCAAGGACGTCGCCATCCTCTTCATCGAGCACGACATGGATCTGGTGTTCCGCTTCGCCGACCGCGTCACGGTGCTGGCGGCGGGATCGATGCTCGCCGAGGGCACGCCGGCGGAGATCGCCGCGAACGCGCGCGTCCGCGAGGTCTACCTGGGCGAGGCCGCCCATGCCTGAGCTGCTCTCGGTGCAGGGGCTGGTGGCGGGTTACGGCGAGTCGGTGGTCCTCGACGACGTTTCCTTCAGCCTGGAGGAGGGCGGCAGCCTGTCGCTGCTGGGCCGCAACGGCGTGGGCAAGTCCACGCTGCTGCTCTCGCTGATGGGTCTGGCGCGGCTGCAGAGGGGCCGCATCTTCTTCGGGGGCGCCGACCTCGCCACCCTGCCGACCCACCGCCGCGCCCGCGCCGGAATCGGCTGGGTGCCGCAGGAGCGCTGCATCTTCCCTTCGCTGACGGTTGCGGAGCACCTGGAAGTGGTGGCACGTCCCGGCCCCTGGGACCTGCGCCGCGTCTACGGCCTCTTTCCCCGGCTGGAGGAGCGCCGCGAGCACTCCGGCAACCAGCTCTCCGGCGGCGAGCAGCAGATGCTGGCCATCGGCCGCGCTCTGATGGTGAACCCGCGGCTGCTGCTGCTCGACGAGCCCATGGAGGGCCTGGCGCCGGTCATCGTGCAGGAACTGGCCTCGCTCATCCGCACCCTGACTTCGCAAGGCGCCATGGCGGTGATCCTCGTGGAGCACCACGCGCGGCTCGCGC
>DASRTX010000239.1:0-3256 GCA_035655715.1 Myxococcales bacterium
CAGGACGCCGCGACCGCCGCATGGCGGCGCTTCGTCGCGAAGTACGGCGGGATCATGGCGAAGTAGACGACGGGCGCTTGCGGGGAACGGGCACCTGTTGTCAAACCCGTGCGTGCCTTCGTTCGGGCCTTCTTCTGCTCCGCCTCGAATCGCTCGAGGAAGGACGTCACCTCGCTGAGTCCCTCTGGGCCGGATGACTGGGAGACTCCGGCCGCGATCCGGGCAGCCTCGACGCGTTCCTTTTCGCGAAGGGTGAGCTTCTTCGACACCAAAGCTCCTTGTCGCGTTCCACCTGCGAGGCCTGGATGACCGACAGGACTGCGCCGAGCGGCTTGTTCTCCACCACCGCGCCCTGGTCGACGCATCGGTTCTTCTCGAAGAGCGAGCAGAAGCAGCTGGCCCTCGCAGCGAATCTCGACTCGCCCGTCCTCCTGCTCGAAGACGCGGACGCGCTTGCCCGCAAAGGGTAGCGTCTGGGGACCTGGCTCCACGAGGTCCGTCACTCGCTTGATGGACGACCAGGTTGCGAGACATCGTCGGCTCCTCCTGCCAGGTGAAGATGCGGGATAGGTCCTCATCGCTCCGCAGCGGCCGATGGGCGTCGTGGGCCTTCTTCGCCGTGCGTCCGAAGCGCCGGTTGTAGTCCTCGATGAAGTCCGGCAGGAACGCGTTGCCAGACTCTTTCGTCAGATGCTGCGCAGACGGAGCTCCTTCACCAGGCGGTCCTGGAGCGTCTTGTTCATCCGCTCGACGCGACCGTTTGCCTGCGGCGAGTTCGCGCAGATGATGTCGATTTTGAGCTCGGCCAGGGCGAGCCCGAACTGCGTCACGCCTTGGGCCCGGCCCGTCGTGCCTTCGTGGTAGACGCGGAAGATGCTGTGCTTGTCGCTGCAGAAGGCCACCGGCTTGCCGTGGCGCTCGAGATATGCGCGGGTCGATGCGAAGTAGTCGAACGCGGACTCGACTTCGACGAAGCGTAGCTCCATCAGCCGGCCAGTAGCGTCATCATTCGGCTCCCAGGCGACACCGCGCCGCGGAAACCGGACATCTCTACTTGGGCGGAACCGGACATTTTCATTTTGCTGCTACAAGGTCATGTCTGATAAGAAAGATTACGTCAACTCGATGCCGCCACCGGCTTGGGCGCGAGGCACGCCCGGATCGCCCGCGACAGCTCCGCCGCCGAGAACGGCTTCTGCAGCAGCCCGCAGGCCGGGGTCGGCAGGTTCACGAGGTCGCGCTTCTCCGCGTGGCCGGTGATCAGCAGCACCGGCAGCCGCGGGTCCAGCTGGAACAGGCGCCGCGCCAGCGCCGGTCCGTCCATCAGCGGCATGCGCACGTCGCTCACCACCAGGCTGACGCGCAGGCCGCGCGATCCGGCTTGCTCCAGCCATTGCAAGGCTTCCACACCGTTCGCAGCCGGAACGACCCGCAACGCCTCGGCCTCGAGCATGCGCTGGATGGCGTTGCGCACTGGCGGATCGTCCTCCACCAATAGGATCAGCGGCGCGGCCTTGGCCCGGTCCTCCGGGGCCTCGATCTGGGCTCGAACCGCGGCGTGCGGCTCGGACGCCGGCCAGAAGACGCGGAACACCGTTCCCTGGCCCTCACCGCTCTCCACCCGGATGGCGCCTCGCGCTTGCCGCACGATGCCGTGGACCACCGCGAGGCCCAGGCCGGTGCCTCTGCCGGGCTGCTTGGTGGTGAAGAAAGGTTCGAAGATGCGGGCGCGGACCTCGTCGCTGATCCCCACGCCCTCGTCGATCACCTCGACGACGGCGAACTCGCCCGGCTCGACGTCCGGTCCCACCAGATTGAGTACCTCGCCCGCGGGCGCGACGAGGGGCCGCGTCCGCACCCGGATGCGGCCGCCCTCGGGCATGGCGTCGCGGGCATTGACCACCAGATTGAGCAGCAGTTGCTCCACCTGCCCGGGGTCGGCCAGGACTGGTGGAAGAGCAGGATCCAGCTGGAACTCCAGCGAGATGGCGTTGCCGAGGAGGGGCTTGAGCAGCCCCGTCGCCTTTTCGATGATCTGGTTGAGGTCCAGGCAGCGCGGCTCGGCCGGCGCGTTGCGGCTGAAGTTGAGCAGCCTGCCCGTCAAGCCGCGACCGCGCTCCACGGCCGCCAGCATCTGGTCCATGTCCTCCGTGCTCACCGCTGCGCCCGCGCCCGCCCGACGGCGCGCCTCCTCGGAGTAGTAGCTGATCACAGCCAGCAGGTTGTTGAAATCGTGGGCGATGCCGCCAGCCAGCCGGCCCAGCTCCTCCAGGCGGCGAAGCTGCTGCTTTTCGCGCTCGTGCCGTCGTTCCACCGTCACGTCGCGCCCGATGCCAAATACGTAGGTGGCGCCGTCCACCGGCGCGGGCCGGGCCGCCAGCGAGGCCACGCGCTCCTCCAGCGAGCCGTCGGGCCTGCGCCGGTTGAAGGCGAACTCGAAGGCCGCGACCGAGCCGTGCTCGCGGATGAGCGCCGCCAACCGCTCGGAATCGGCAGGATCCTTCCAGAACTTCAGATCTCTCTGACTCCGTCCCACCACTTGCTCGCGACCGTAGCCCGTGGTGCGGCACCAGGCCTCGTTGACGTCGATGATCAGCTCGTCGCCCGCGCGGAAGAGGATCATCGCGTCGGGGCTGGTGCGGAAGACGGTCTCCAGCAGCTTCTCCGCGCGCTGCCGCCGCGCCTCCAGCGCCTGCTGCGCGGCTTGCGCATCCCGCAGCTCGGTGACGTCGGTGACGGTGGCGATGGAGCTCACGATGGCGCCACCGATGGCGCTCTTCGCCGGGCTGGCGGAGACCAGCACGTTGCGGCGCGCACCGCTGGAATGCAGCACGGACGTCTCGTACACGGCCGGCTCGCCGGCCATCCGCCGCTTGCGGCCCTCTTGCCAGGCGGGCAGCGCTTCGGGGGCGATGAAGTCGCTGGCCAGGCGCCCCATCACCTCGTCCTCGGAAACGCCGAGGATCTCGCACATCCGCGCGTTCATGTAGAGCGTGCGCCCGTCGACGTCGAGCCGCCAGATGCCCTCGTTGGCGGTGGCGAGCAGGTGCCAGTAGCGCGCGTCGTTCTCGGCCGCCTCGCTGCGCGTCGCACCGATGAGCAGGCCCGCCACCGCCAGGGTGAGCAGCAGGATCTGCGCCGAGAACATCCGCTGCTCGTTGAGCGGGAACCAGATGGCCGAGGCGGTCAGCGCCGCGGCGTAGACCGCGTTCACCAGCACCGCGCCGCGCACGCCGTGGCGCTGCGCCGCCCAGGC
>DASRTX010000240.1:0-4071 GCA_035655715.1 Myxococcales bacterium
CTCGCGCGAGCCGATCCGCGCGATGCTCGGCGACCACCTGGTTGCCCTGTTGCGCGAGCACGGCGGCCGCTGGACGGCGGCCCCCGCGCTCAAGTCACCGCTGTGAGATGGCCCGCAACAAGGCGGTGGAGAGGCGCTGGCGCAGTTTCCAGCTCTCCCTCCAAGGATCGGCGCCGAGGCGTTTCGGCACCGTTGCGATGGTGAACCTGGCCGGGTCGAGACGCGCCGTCAGCTCGTCCCAGGAGATGGGCATCGAGACCGGCGCTCCGTCGCGCGCCCGCGGCGAGAAGGCGGCGATGGAGGTGTTGGTCCGGTTGTTGCGCAGGTAGTCGATGAGGATCTTGCCTTCGCGACCCGCCTTCGCATACCGGGTGGTCAGCCCGGCCCGCTGCTCGCGTTCGAGGAGGATGGCCAGCCCGCGCGCGAATTGCAGGCATTCGCTCCAGTCGCGCTCCGGGACGATGGGCACCACGACGTGCAGGCCCGCCCCGCCCGTGGTCTTGACGAAGCTGCGCAGCTCCAGGGTTTCCAGCGCCTCACGGAGGAGCCGCGCGGCCGCCACCACTTCGGCCCAGGGCACTTGCGGACCGGGATCGAGGTCGAAGACAACGCGGTCGGGGCGCTCCACGTCCGCGTCGCGCGAGTTCCACGTATGGATCTCAATCGCGTCCATCTGCACCAGCGCGATCACCGCCTCCGGCGTGTCGGCCACCAGGTACTCGCCCATCTTCTTCTGCTCGGGTATGCGCACGCGCCGCAGCGCGGCCGGCGCCCAGACCTTGGAGTGCTTCATGAAGTAGCACTCCTCGCCGATGGCGCCGGGGCAGCGCAGCAGCGTCAGCGGCCTGCCCACCACGTGCGGAAGCTCGCCTTCCGCTACAGCCTGGTGATACCGGGCGAGGTCCAGCTTGGTGTAGCCGTGCGCGGGGAACACCACCCGCTCCGCGTGGCTGAGCCCGATTCCCGCGACCTCGACGCGCCCCTGCGCTCCCCTCACTTGAAGCGCGAGAGCACGGCCAGCACTTCGTCGATGTCGCCCGCGCTGTGGTCCGCCGAGACCTGGAAGCGGATCAGCTGCTCGCCGCGGGGGACCACCGGATGGTTGAGGCCGGTGGCGAGCACGCCGTTCTCGCGCAGGAACTGCACCAACGCGCGCGTCCGATCGGTGTCGCGCACCAGGAGCGGCACCACCGGATGCGCTCCGGGGATGGTCTCGAAGCCCAGCCGGACCAGCCCGTCGCGGAACCGCTGCGTCATCTCGCGCAGGTGCGAGAGCAGGGCCAGGCCCTCGCGGCCGCGGATCAGCTCGAGCGCGGCCAGCGCCGCGGCCGCTTCTCCGGGCGCGATGGGGTTGGAGTAGATGTAGAACGGGTTCTTCTCCCGCAGCCAGCGGATGACAGGTGGCTCGGCGCAGATGTATCCGCCGTTCACGCCCATGGCCTTGCCCAGCGTCCCCACCAGGACGTCGGCGCGTCCGGCGGTCACCTCCTCGGTGCCGCGTCCGGTGGTCCCGAAGCCGCCCACGCCGTGCGAGTCGTCCACGATCAGCACGCAGCCGCGGGAAAAGCGCGGCTCGTACTTGCGGCAGATTTCGGCGATGCGATCGACCGGCGCGTGGTCGCCGCGCATGCTGAAGACGCCGTCGGTGATCACCAGCGCGCCCTCGGCGCCGATCGATTCCTCCAGCCGCTGCTCGAGCGCGCCCATGTCGAGGTGCGCGTACACCCTGCGCGCCTTGTGCGGCGCCAGCTTCATGCCGTTGACGATGCAGTTGTGGTTCAGCTCGTCGGAGATGATCACCGTCTCCGGGCTGCCCAGGCTGAAGAGCACTCCGGCCACCGCGGTATAGGCGGAGCCGGCGGCCATGCAGGCGGGACGGCCATGGAAGTCGGCCAGCGAACGCTCGAGATGGATGTGCGGCTCGTAGGTGCCGCTGATGAAGCGCACCGCGCCCGGCCCCAGGCCGTACGCGTGCGCCGCGCGCTCTTCCGCATCGAGCAGCTCGCGGCGCAGCGAGAGGCCAAGGTAGGAGTTGGAGTTCATGCGGATGAACTCGCGGTGGTCGAATCCGTCGAGGAGGAAGCGGGGCCCGCGCGATCCCTCCGGTGGCTTCACCGCCACCACCACCTGCTCCGCGCCTTTGCCGGTGCCGGCGCGGTCCAGCTCCCCGAGCTGCGCCTCCAGCTCCTTCGCCAGCTTCTCGATGGGCATGGCCTCAGACCTCCTTCAGCTTCTGCAGCATGTCGTCGACCATGGCGTCCAGCCCGAAGCGCGGCTTCCATTTCCACTCCTCGCGCGCGGAGCTGTCGTCGACGGTCTCGGGCCAGGAGTCGGCGATGGCCTGCCGGCGCGGGTCGACGTGATACTCGATGGCGAAGGTGGGGATGCGCTTCTTGATGGCGGCGGCGATCTCCGCCGGCGTGAAGTCCACCGCGCCCAGGTTGTAGGCGTTGCGATGGACCAGTCGCGTGGGCTCCGCCTCCATCAGCTCGACCATCGCGCGGATGGCGTCGGGCATGTACATCATCGGCAGCCGCGCATCGGCCTTCAGATAGCAGGTGTAGTTCCCGTGCTGCAGGGCCTGGCGGAAGATGTCCACCGCGTAGTCGGTGGTGCCGCCTCCCGGCTCGGTGGCGTAGGAGATCAGGCCGGGGAAGCGCAGCCCGCGCGTGTCCATGCCGAAGCGGCGGTGATAGTCCTCGCAGAGCATCTCGCCCACCACCTTGGTGACGCCGTACATGGTGGTGGGACGCTGGATGGTGACTTGCGGAGTGCGCTTGCGCGGCGTGTCGGGGCCGAAGGCGCCGATGGAGCTGGGAAAGAAGAGCGAGCACTTGTACTGGCGCGCCGCTTCCAGCACGTTGACCAGGCCGTTGACGTTGAGCTCCCAGGCCTGCAAGGGCCGCTGCTCGCCGGTGGCCGAAAGCAGCGCCGCCAGGTGGTAGATGGTGTCGATCTGGTGGATCTGCATCACCCGGGTGAGGTGGTGCGGGTTCATGCAGTCCACGAACTCGAAGGGGCCGCCGTCGCGCAGCGCCAGATCGGTGGGCATGCGCACGTCGCTGGCCACAACGGCTTCAGGCCCGAACTTGCCGCGCAAGGCGAGCGTCAGCTCGGAGCCGATCTGCCCCACCGCGCCGGTCACGAGGATCCGCTTCATCGATGCTCCCCGGGGCATGGTGCCCCGCGTCCGGAAAGCGGCCCTCCATAGCAGAATTCGGGGCACCGGCGGGCGCCAATCTGGCGCTGGGTCGCCTGCTCGACCGCCGGCGCTGCGAATTCATTGGGCCTCGTCGGGCCTGCGCTGCGAAAACTTTGCGTAGAGGATCAGATCGTAGGTTCCCTTGAGGATCCCCGCGCAGACCAGCGGCCATCCGGCGTTGCTCGCCTGGAGCAGGGTGCCGGCGAGCAGCGGCGCCACCGCCGAGGCGAGGCTGCGCGGCACGTTGGTGACGCTGGCGGCGGCGGCGCGCTCCTCCCGCGGCACCATCGCCATCACGTAGGCCTGGCGAGCCGGCACGTCCATCTGGGACAGCATCGCCCGCAAGAGCAGGAACAGCGCCGCCAGCGGCAGCGTGGGCATCAGCCCTGCCAGCACCAGGAAGACGCTGGAAGGCAGGTGGGTGAAGACCATGGTGCGCACGTGGCCGATGCGCGCCGCCAGCCGCGCCGAGACCAGCTGCGAGATGGCGCCCAGCAGGTTGAGGGCGAAGAAGATCGCGCCCGCGGTGGAGACCGGCACGGCAAACCGGCGAAACAGCCAGAGCGCCACGATGGACTGCACGACGAAGCCGCCGCCGAAGGCATCCAGCGAGAACAGCGCCGACAGTTGCAGCACCACGCCTCGCGACTTCACCAGCGGCGCGGCGTGCGGGGAGGGCGGCGGCTCCACCGCGGGCGAAAGGCCCCGATAGGCCAGCGCGCAGGCCGCTCCCAACGCGCCGTACACGAGGAACGCGCTGCGCTCCGCCTGCGCCGCGGCGGCCGGAGCCAGCGCGTCGGGCAGCCCGGCGGCCAGGGCGCCCAGCGCGCCGGCCAGCGAGCCGGCGAGGTTGTACCAGGCGAAGAGCG
>DASRTX010000241.1:0-3754 GCA_035655715.1 Myxococcales bacterium
TGTCCTCGTAGCAGATGAAGGTGGCGAATCGCCAGCTTCGCCACCTCAGCGCGGCGGTGCTGGTGCCGCGCGCCAGGTGGCTGGCCAGCGGCGACCACTCGTAGAGCTTGGGGAACCAGTCGCCTCCGGGGATGTACTCGCCGAAGGCCAGCAGCTGGATCTTGTCGTAGTGATCGCCGGTGCGGCCCTTCTCGTCGATCATCAGCGCGCTGTTCCAGAGGTTCTGGCCGTCGGCCCGCAGCACGCCCGCGATCACCGCCGCTGGAATGCCGCCCGTGATGGCGCTGCCGTCGCTGTCGCCCGAGCGGATGAGGCGCGTGTTGAACCCAACCTCCGGCCAGATCACCAGCTGCGCCCCCCGCACTTGAAGCTCGGCGGTCTGCTCGCGCAGCGCACGCACCGACGCGTTGGGGTTGTCGTGCAGCTCGGCCTCGCCCACGTCCGGCTGGGCGAGACCGACGGTGACCTTGGGCGCCGCCTGCTCCAGCGCCTGGATCCGGTTGAGTTGCCAGTAGCCGTAGCCGCCGCTGCCGAGAAGCCCGATCAGCGAGGCGGACATCGCGCCCCACGGCGTGGCCCTGCCCATCCGGTACGACTCCAGCGCATCGAAGAGCGCGCCGTTGACCAGCGCCTGCAGCGCCGAGAGCATGAGCACGCCGCCCAGATCGGCGATCTGCACCAGCGGCAAGAGCGGCATCAGCGCCACCCCGGTGTAGCTCTGGAAGAGCAGCGGAAAGGCGAACTCCACCGCCACCAGCGAGAGCGGCAAGAGCGCCGCCGCCGGCCAGCGCGTCCGCCGCCCCACCCAGACGAGCACCAACGCCACGGCGCCGAAGAGCAACCCCTGTCCGGCGCAGACCAATAGATACCCCAGCACCGCCAGCGGCAGCGGCGCGTAGGCGAAGACGGTGAGCAGGTGGATGAGCCAGGTGTAGCCCCCCAGGTGCGTGACGAAGCCCATCCAGGCGCCCAACCAGAGCGCGCGCCGTGGCGTGGCCTCGCGCAGCGACCAGAGCAGCGGGATGAAGCAGACGAAGGCCAGGGGCCAGACGCCGAAGCCGATCCAGGAGAGGAAGTAGAGGACGCCGGACAGCGTGGGCAGGAGCAGGCGGCGCATGAAGCGCCCTCATGTAACATGGCGGTCCATGGCGGTGCTGCTCAACCAGACCAGCAATCTCAGAGTGCGCCTGGAGATCCTGCGCCGGCTCTCCGACGGCGCGCGCACCCCGGCTTCGCTGGAGATGCGCGTCTCCGTCGACTGCTACCGACACCGACCGGGGAGCGAGCACGCCTTCGTGCCGCTGCTGGAAGTCGCCCGGGCCACGCTGCTGGACATGGACCTGATCGGCTTTCTGCAGTCGCTGGAGGAGCTGCTCGACGGTCGCGCCAGCGAGGCGGCGCTGGAGGCGTCGGTGGATCCGGCCATCGGGATCCGGCTGCAGGGGGGGCCGGAGGCCTTCCTGGTCGAAGTCGGGATAGATCTACTCAATGTACTGGAACAGGTCGGCGGCATGGCGGGCGACCGGGGGGCGGATCTGGCCCTGTACCGGTTCGTCGCCAACAAGCGGGCGGCGCTTGCCTTTTGCGCCAGTTTGATTGACGAATTCGGCGAGTACCCGACCGATCCCTCCGCGGTCCGCCCAGGTGAGCCGGCCTGAGCGGTACCGCAGGAACCTTTTCTTCCGCCGGCGCTCCATTTTGGTGCCCATGCTCCTCCCCGCCCAGTTGCAGCAGCACGCCCCCTGGACCGACCTCCAGGTGATCGAGCGCGTCGTCGCAGGAGACGTGCAGCTCTTCGAACTGCTCATGCGGCGCTACAACGAGCGCATCTACCGGGCCATCCGCTCCATCTTGCGCGACGAGGCCGAGGCGGAAGACGCCATGCAGTCGGCCTACCTCCACGCCTACGCGCACCTGCGCGAGTTCGAGGCGCGTTCCTCCTTCGCCACCTGGCTCACCCGCATCGCCATCCACGAGGCGCTGGGCCGCAAGCGGCGGGGTTTGCGCAGCGTGCCCACCGAGGAGGATCCCGACATGGTGTCACCGACCCGTAGCCCGGAAGCGGGTGCGGAGGACAAGGAGCACCGGCGCATGCTCGCCTCCGCCATCGATTCCCTCCCCGAGCATTTCCGTACCGTCTTCGTGCTGCGGCAGGTGCAGGAGCTCTCCGTCGAGGAGACCGCGCAGTGCCTGGATCTCAAGCCGGAGACCGTGAAGACCCGGCTGCACCGCGCCCGCGCTCTGTTGCGCCGCAGCCTGCTCGACCAGCTGGACCCGGCGGCGCCGAGGGCCTGGTCGTTCGAGATCCCGCGCTGCGATCGCGTGGTCTCGGCGGTGCTGGCGCGCATCGCTGGCGGGAACCTTTCCTGATCTGGACTCTCCCTTCGCACCACTAGGGAGGTTCCAAACATGCTTACCGCCATCATTCTCGCCGCGGCGTCGCTCAGCGACCCGCAGATCGCCCACATCGCCGTGACCGCGCACCAGATCGACGTGGACCGCGGCAAGTTCGCCCTCAAGCACACCAAGAGCGACGAAGTGAAGCAGTTCGCCGAGCAGATGGTCAACGACCACGAAGCCGGCATCAAGGAAGCCACCGCGCTGGCCACCCGGCTGGGCGTGAAGCCGGCGGACAACGACACCTCCAAGTCGCTGCGGGAAGGCGCCAAGAAGGCCCACTCCAAGCTGGACAAGGAGAAGGGCGCCAAGTTCGACAAGGACTACATCGACACCGAGGTCGCTTATCACCAGGCGGTGATCGACGCGGTGAAGAACACGCTGGTGCCGGGCGCGCAGAACGCGGAGCTGAAGACGCTCTTGCAGAACGCCGTCCCCACGCTCGAGGGCCACCTCCAGCACGCCAAGATGGTGCAGTCGCAGCTGGGCGGGAAGAGCGCCGCGAAGTAGCCCGTCAGCGGTGTCCCTGGAGGAGCAGCGCCACCCTGGCGCGCTCCTCCGGTTCTTCGTAGAGCGCCAGCGACTTGCGCCACCACATTCCGGCGCGCGCGCGATTCCCGCGCTTGGCCTCCGCCTCGCCCATCAGCTTGCTGGCCTGCGCCCGGTCGTGGCGCGAGAGGCCGCGCTTCTTGAGCACGTCGCGCAGGATGGCCTCGGCGCTGGTCGGCCGGTTGGTCCAGAGCGCTTTCTGCGCGCGCTCGAAGTTCTTCGCGTACGGGCTGGGGGAGGGCTTCGCCGACGGAGCCGGCGGCTCGGGGACGGGAGCAGGCGCGCTGAGCGCCGCCGTCTGCACAGGTGCGGGAGGCGGACCGGCCAGCCGTGCAGAGGCGGGGACCGCCATCGGCGCAGGCCGCGGAGCTTTCGCGCGCAGCGCGAGCGTCGCCACCAGCACCGCGGCAGCGGCCCCGGCCAGGGCGGCCCACCGCCAGCGGCTCGACGGCACGAAGGCGGTCCATCCCTGGACCTCGTCTTCCAACGGTCCGACGTGACCCATCATCGCGCGCTCGAGCCCCGGATCGACCGCGGGTGGCAGCATCTGCGGCGGCTCGCTCTCGGCCTCGGAGAGCTCCCCCATGAGAAGCGGGTCGTCCACCGGCGCGGGCTCGTCGTCCGCATCGGCGATCTCCGCGACCGGAGCCACGGCGCGCAGCAGCACAGCCGCCTCCTCGCCGGTAGCAGGGCGCTTCGCGGGGTCCTTGGCCAGCAAGTGCGCAAGCACCATTTCCACGTCGTCGTGCAGGCGGCGCCCGATGTCGCGCAGGCGCAGCGGCGGCTGGTCGCGGTGGGCGCGCAGAAG
>DASRTX010000242.1:0-6089 GCA_035655715.1 Myxococcales bacterium
AATCTCACGAGGACCTACCAGGTCGGCGATGTCGAGGTGAAAGCGTTGCGCGGCGTCTCGCTCCAGATCGCCGCGGGCGACTTCGTCGCGGTGATGGGCGCGTCCGGCTCGGGGAAGAGCACCTTGATGAACCTGGTCGGCTGCCTCGACCGCCCGACCAAGGGGACCTACCTGCTCAATGGCCGGGACGTGGGCAAGCTCTCGCGCGATCAGCTGGCGGGCGTGCGCGGGCAGCAGATCGGCTTCGTCTTCCAGGGCTTCAATCTCCTGCCGCGCACCAGCTCCATCGAGAACGTGGAGCTGCCCATGCTCTACCAGGGCGTGAGCGCTCGCGAGCGGCACCAGCGCGCGTCCGAGGCGCTGCAGCGCGTGAGCCTGGGCGACCGGCTCGACCACACCCCGGCGCAGCTCTCGGGCGGGCAGCAGCAGCGCGTGGCCATCGCGCGCGCGCTGGTCAACCGCCCCACCCTGCTGCTGGCCGACGAACCCACCGGCAACCTCGACTCGCGCACTTCGGTGGAGGTGATGGGCATCTTCCAGGAGCTCAACGACCAGGGTCTCACCATCCTCCTGGTGACGCACGAGCCCGACATCGCGGACCACGCGCGCAGGGTGGTGACGTTCAAGGACGGCGTTGTCCTGAGCGACACGCGCGTGCAGCGCAGGCGCATCGCGCGCGAGGAGTTGTCGCGCCAGGAGGCCACCGCGTGAACCTCAACGCCTCGCTGCGGACGGCGCTGCGCGCGCTGCGCAAGAACAAGCTGCGGTCGCTCCTGGCCATGCTGGGCATCGTCATCGCCGTGGGGGCCGTGGTGGCCACCGTCGCCATCGGACAGGGCGCGCAGGCCAAGGTGGCGCAGCAGATGGAGTCGCTGGGCACCAATCTCTTGATGGTGCTGCCCGGCAGCATCGCCATGCACGGCGTGGCAACCGGCTCCGGCGCCACCCAGAACCTCACCCGGGACGACGCCACCGCCATCGAGCGCGACCTCACCTCCTCCATCGCTGCGGTGGCGCCCATCAACCGCACCGGCGCGCAGGTGGTGTACGGCGACCAGAACTGGTTCACGCAGGTGCAGGGCACCACCGCGGCCTATCTTCAAGTACGCAGCTGGAACATGGCGCAGGGCGAGACCTTCGGGCGCGAGGAGGACGCGTCGGCGGCCAAGGTCTGCGTGCTGGGCAAGACGGTGGTGGACAAACTCTTCCTGCCCGGCGCGCCGGTGATCGGCGAGCAGATCCGCGTCAAGCACGTGCCCTGCAAGGTGATCGGCGTGCTGGCCTCCAAGGGGCAGACCTCGTTCGGCCAGGACCAGGACGACGTCATCCTCATGCCCTGGTCCACGGTGGTGCGGCGCCTGATCGGCTCGCAGGCGGACACGGTGGGCCAGATGATGGTCTCGGCGCGCTCTCCGTCACAAGTGGACGACGCGGAGCGCGAGGTGACGGCGCTGCTGCGCCAGCGGCACCACCTGACCGACCAGGCCGAGCCCGACTTCCAGATCCGCAACCTCGCCGAGATGCAGGACGCGATGAAGCAGAGCACGCAGACCATCGCCTATCTCCTCGAGGCGGTGGCGGCCATCTCGCTGATCGTCGGCGCCATCGGCATCGCCAACGTGATGCTGGTCTCGGTGACCGAGCGGACGCGCGAGATCGGCATCCGCATGGCGGTGGGCGGCCGCTCGCGCGACATCCTGGTGCAGTTCCTCACCGAGGCGGTGGTGCTTGCCATCGTGGGCGGGCTGATCGGGCTGGTCATCGGCGTGGGCGTGTCGCGCTGGATGTCCGTGCGCTTCGAATGGCCGGGGCTGCTCTCTCCAATCGCCATGGTCGGCGCGCTGCTCGGCGCGGGCTTCTCCGGCGTGGTCGCCGGGTTCTATCCGGCCTTGCGCGCCTCCCGCCTCGATCCCATCGACGCCCTCCGCTTCGAGTAAGGGGTCGCCTGGCCGCAGGTGGCGAGGAAAAGGCTCGGACCCTAGTCTCATTGGGTGACGAGGAAATTGGATTGGGCGGCGTTGGAGCGGGAGGCGGAGCGGCGATTCGGGATCAAGCGATTCCGGCCCGGGCAGCGGGAGTTGATGGAGGCCGTCCTGCGAGGGCGCGATGCCGTGGGCATGCTGCCCACCGGCGGCGGAAAGTCGCTCACCTACCAGATTCCCGCCCTCTTCCTCCCCGGCGCCGTGGTGGTGGTCTCGCCGCTGCTCTCCTTGATGCAGGACCAGCGCGAGAAGGCCGAGGCCGCGCGCATCGAGGTGGCGAAGCTGGACTCCACCCTCTCCACCGCGGAGGAGCGCGAGGCGGTGGAGGAGATCGCCGCGGGCGCCAACGACCTCATCTACGTGACGCCGGAGCGCCTCACCAACCCGGACTATCTCGCGCTCCTGCGCGAGCGCGGCGTATCCCTGCTGGCGGTGGACGAGGCCCACTGCATCTCGCAATGGGGCCACGACTTCAGGCCCGCCTACCTGGCCCTGGGAGAAGCGGCGCGCGCGCTGGGCAGGCCGCCCATCCTCGCGCTCACCGCGACCGCCACGCCCGAGGTGGTCGAGGACGTCGTCCGCCAGCTCGGCATGCGGGACGTGGAGCTGGTGCAGGCCGGCGTCGATCGCCCGAACCTGTTCCTCGAAGTGCGCCGCAGCGTCAACCGCGAGCTCAAGGAACGGGCGCTGCTGGAGGCGCTGGAGCGCGAGCGCGGCGCTTGCATCGTGTACTGCGCCACCGTGCGCAAGGTGGAGGAGCTCTACCGCTGGCTGCGCGGGCGAGAGGACGTGGGGCGGTACCACGGCCAGCTCAAGGCCAGGGAGCGCGAGGAGACGCAGCGCCGCTTCATGGAGGGCGAGCTGCGCCTGGTGATCGCCACCAACGCCTTCGGCCTCGGCATCGACAAGCCGGACATCCGGCTGGTCGTCCACTGGAACTTCCCCGGCTCGGTGGAGGCCTGGTACCAGGAAGCGGGCCGCGCCGGCCGCGACGGAAAGCCGGCGCGCGCCACCCTGCTCTACCGGCTCGAGGACAAGCGCATCCAGTCGTACTTCCTGGGTGGCAAGTATCCGACGCGGGAAGAATCCCTTCAGATCTGGAACGCCCTGGGTGAGCAGAAAGCGTCGGCCAAGGGGCTGGCCGAGGCCACAGGTCTGGGCGAGAAGCGGATCCAGGTGATCGCCGCTCAGCTGATCGGCGCCGGCGCGGTGGAGCGGCGCGGGCGCTCGCTGGTGAAGGTTGCGCCCCTGGACGGCGCGGGCCTTGCGCGGATGCTCGCGGAGTACGAGCGGCTCAGGACGGGCGATCGCGAGCGGCTGGAGACGATGATGCGCTTTGCGCAGTCGCCCCGCTGCAGGCGGCGACTCTTGCGCGAGTACTTCGGCGAGGAGCCGGGCGACGAGTGCGGCAACTGCGACAACTGCCGGTCGGGCGCTACCCGACTGGCGAGCGAGCGTCCGCTGCGCGAGCACGAATCGGCGGCGCCCTGACCTTTCCGGGGTGGCGGGCGATGGCGATGTTTGCCCCGGAGGTGTCTGCCATGGGCGTGCGCCGGGAGTGGCTGTGGGCCGCGGGCGCGGCCGGAGTGCTGTTGGGGCTGCGCCGGGCGCTGCCGCGGTACTCCTTCGCCGGCAAGGTGGTGGTGGTCACCGGGGCCTCGCGCGGCCTGGGCCTGGTGCTGGCGCGCCAGCTCGCGCGCCGCGGCGCGAAGCTCGCCATC
Organism: Myxococcales bacterium; assembly: GCA_035655715.1. Taxonomy (GTDB): domain Bacteria; phylum Myxococcota; class Myxococcia; order Myxococcales; family 40CM-4-68-19; genus 40CM-4-68-19. The sequence continues at coordinate 3,704 of DASRTX010000242.1, forward strand.
TGCGCCCGCGACGGCGCGGAGCTGGAACGCGCTCGGGCCGAGCTCGCAGGGCGTGGCGCCGACGTGCTCGCCGTCTCCTGCGACGTGAGCGATCCGGCGCAAACCGCGGCGCTGGTGGCGCAGACGCTCGGGCGTTACGGCGCCTTGGACGTGCTGATCAACAACGCGGGCATCATCCAGGTGGGCCCGCTGGAGTCGATGGGCCTGCACGATTTCCGCGAGGCGATCGAGATCAACTACTTCGGCATGGTCCACACCACGCTGGCTGCGCTTCCCCACCTGCGCGGGCGAAGGCGCGGCCGCATCGTCAACATCTGCTCCATCGGCGGCGCTGTGCCGGCGCCGCACCTGCTTCCGTACGTCGGCTCCAAGTACGCAGCCGTGGGATTCTCCGAGGGCCTCTCGGTGGAGGCAGCGCGCGACGGCATCCGCGTCACCACCATCCTGCCCTTCGTCATGCGCACCGGATCGCACTGGAACGCGCTCTTCAAGGGCGTGCGCGAGAAGGAGGTGGCGTGGTTCGCCACCCTGGCCTCGCTCCCTGGCTCCTCGCTGCGCGCCGAGCGTGCCGCGCGGCGCATCCTCCTCGCCTGCGAGCGCGGCGAAACGTACGTCACCGTCGGCATCCTCGCCAAGGTGGCGCGCGTCGCGCACGGGCTGGCTCCTGGGCTGGTCAACCGCGCCGCCGCGCTCGTCAACCGGCTGCTGCCTGCGCCCGGTGGGGCCGGCTCGGGTGATTTCGGCGAGCCCGGCTGGCTCCACCGCCCACCCGGCGCGCGCGGCCCGCTCACCCGGCTGGGCGACGAGGCGGCGCGCAACAACCGCGAGGTGCCCTGGGCGCCGCCGGCGGGGAGCTGAGGCGTTGGAGATCCCGCTGCTGCGCATCCTGCTCGTCTCCGCGGTCGTGATGGGGATCTCGCACACCGTCGCCCGGGAGAAGATCTTCGAGCCGCTGCGCAGCCGCTGCGGCGGGATGAGCACGTGGAGGGGATACCTGATCTCCTGCCCCTATTGCGCCTCGCACTGGCTGGCTTTTCTGTTGGTGCCGCTCACCGGCGCCTATGGAATCCACGTGGTGCCGCGCTGGCCCGTGGTTTCGCCGCTGCTCGACTGGTTCCTCTCCTCCATCCTGGTGACGGTGGTCGCCGCGATGCTGCGGGTGGGCTTCTACTTCATCGACGAAGAGGCGCGGCTGGCCAGGACGAAGAAGCGCGCGACAGAAGTGGAAGCCGAAGATCGCGAGCGCGCGATACAGTGAGGGCATGTTCCGCTTCGTGAACCTCGATGGCAGCGGCCCCAATGCGGGTGCCATGGTCTTCCGCTGGGCGGTGCTCGACAAGCTGGCCGGCCGCCGCCGCAAGAGCCCGAACACCGCGCAAGTGCCGTGCGTCCCCGCCGACGTGGGCCGCCTCGCCACGCCGCCTGCTCCGGGCGAGCCCGCCCGGATCACGTGGCTGGGCCACGCCAGCTGGCTGGTGCAGCTCGACGGCGCCTCGCTGCTCATCGATCCCATCTTCGGAACCCGCATCTCCTACCTGATCGCGCGCAAAGTGCCGGTGCCGCTGCAACCCGCGCAGCTGCCGCGCATCGACGCCACGCTGGTCACGCACGCGCATTACGATCACTACGACCAGCCCTCCGTGAAGGCGGTGGGCGCCCGTGTGCTGCTCGGCGAAGGTTTGGGCAAGGGCCTCGGGCTACCGAAAAACGAGATGCGCTGGTGGGACGTGGAGCGGATCAACGACCACGTGCGCGTCACCTTCGTGCCGGCGCAGCACTGGAGCCGACGCGGCCTCTTCGACACCAACCAGACGCTCTGGGGCGGCTTCGTCGTCGAGGGTTCCCGGTCGCGCATCTACCACGCCGGCGACACCGCCTGGTTCAAAGGCTTCGCGGAGATCGGGCTGCGCTTCCCCGGCATCGACGCCGCGCTGCTGCCCATCGGCGCTTACGACCCGCCCTGGTTCATGGAGAAGCAGCACATGAACCCGGAGCAGGCGGTGCAGGCCTTCGCTGACCTGGGAGCGCGCAGGTTCCTGGCCATGCACTGGGGCACCTTCAAGCTCACCGACGAGCCGCTGGACGAGCCGCCCAGGCGGCTGCGCGCGGAATGGCAGCGGCTCGGATTGCCGGAGGCGGGGCTGCACATCCCCGCCATCGGCGAGACGCTGGACCTGCGCTGAGGTCAATCGGACCCGATATGGTGTCGGTCAAGGTTGACGCTCCGCTTGCGTCAGCCCCGCCACGAAGTTGGACTGCGGCGCTGTGCGCAAGTCCGCGAGCGTGCCCTGCTGGACCAGGCGGCCGCCTTCGATCACCGCGATGCGTTCCGCCAGCACGGCGTCGGCCGGATCGTGCGAGACAATGAGCGCCGGCAGCCGCCATT
>DASRTX010000243.1:0-7542 GCA_035655715.1 Myxococcales bacterium
TTCGACAGGGATTCCCTTGTCCTTCGCGATGCGCAGGATGCTCTCGCGCGTGATGCCTTCGAGGATCCCCCCGGCGACGGGGGGCGTGTAGAGGATGCCGTCTCGCACCAGGAAGACGTTCTCCCCCGTTGCCTCGGCCACGTATCCCTGCTGGTCGAGGAGGATGGCCTCGTCGTAGCCGGCGACCAGCGCCTCGCGCTTGGCGAGCACGCTGTTCAGGTAGTGGCCGGTCACCTTGGCGCGGGTGGGATCGGAGTTCATGTGCATGCGCGTGTACGAGCTGATCTTCACGCGGATGCCCTTCTTCAGGACTTCCTCGCCGAGGTAGGCGCCCCAATACCAGGTGGCCACGCAGACCCGGACCGGATTCACCGCGCCCACGCCCATCAGGCCGTCTGCGTAATAGGCGATGGGCCGCAGGTAGCCCTCGTTCATCTTGTTGGCGACCATCACCTGCTTGCACGCCTCGAACACCTGCTCCTTGCTGAAGGGCATCTCCATCAGGCAGATGTGCGCCGATTCGAAGAGGCGGCGGACGTGCTCGCGCAGGCGGAAGATGGCGCCGGTCCCGTCGGGCTGCGGGTAGCAGCGGATGCCCTCGAAGACCGCCACGCCGTAATGCAGCGAGTGGGTGAGGACGTGGATCTTGGCGTCGGCCCAGGGGACGAGCTTTTCGTCCATCCAGATCAGCTGCGATTCCTTCAGCTTCTCGACTTTTTTGGCGGCCATCGGCCGGCGGGCATAGCACGCCCCCTCCACGATGGCTAGGCACAGCCAGATGTCGGAAGCTTCAGGATTGTAGGGGGCCGATGGGGGCGAGGAGGCGTTGGAGGGTGGGGAGCTCGGCGAGGATTTCTTCCTTGGCGGAGCCCACGATGGCCTCCAGGGACCGCTGGCTGGGGAGCAAGGCCAACGGCGAGAGGGTGCGGCGGAACGCCTTGTAGACGTGGGCGTAAGGCCGGTTCCTCGCCACCGCCGGCGCGGCGATGCTCTGCAGCGGCAGCCAGAGCGGCGTGATCAGCCGCGGCGCGAAGCCGTCGAGCGCGAAGATGACCGCATTCCGGCTCCCGCCCGGCAACCCCGTGCGCTGCACGTGCTGCCAGGCAGTGCGCACCGGCACGTTGTCCACCACGCCGCCGTCGCACAGGCGCAGCAGATCGTGTCGCGCCAAGAGGCCCTTGAGCAGCTCGTGCATCCGCGGATCGTCGCGCAGCACGTCGTAATGGATGACGCCTGGAACGCTGGCGGAAAACCCCGCGGCGTCGATGGCGTCGGCCTGCAGCGTCTCCGCCGAGGCGCCGAAGACCAGCCGGGAGGTCAGGCGGGGGATACGCGCCAGCTCGGAGATGGCGGCCGTGAGGCGCTGCACGTTGCGGTGCAGCGCCCGTACGCCCCAGCGCTCCGGATCGGGGTCCGGCGTCCCCAGCATCGACTCGTACTCCTCGAGCGGGCGGGGCAGCCGCCCCCTCCGGATGCCGGTGACCGTCACCAGGAGCGGAATGGGGAGGTCGGAGATGCGTACCGGAGAGCCGTCCGGTTGCCGGAACCAGTGCCCGATGGCGGCGCGCAGGTGGAGGCGCAGCGGACCCGGCAGCCCGTAGACGCTGGGTTGCGGGAGCACCCGGAAGATCTTTCTGTAGGTCAGATCCTGGAGGATCTCGGGGATGCGGGCCAGGTCGAAGCGCTTCTCGCGGGCGCGGAAGAGTCCGAGGATGGCGCCCATCGAGCTGCCCGCGATGAGCGAGGGCTGCAGACCCGCGGCCTCCAGCAGCGCGAAGGCGGCCAGATGCACGTATCCGGTGCCCCCACCGCCGCCGCACACCAGGACGAGATGCCGCTGCCGCACCTCATCGTCGAGCCGCGCCCGCGGCAGCCGGTGCCCGAGGTGCCCGTCGGCTGCCTCCAGCGCCGCCAGGGCGATGCGGCGCGCCTCGCGCGCGGCGGGGAGCAGCTCGTGCGGCGCGGCCAGGAGCGGCCGCTGCGGATCGAGCAGGGGCCAGAGCACTTGGACCAGGCGCTCGCGAAAGGGTCGCAGCACGGCGGCGACGGCCACGTCGTGTCCGTCGGGGGCGCGCACGTGCCAGCAGCGCGAAAGCGAGAGCGCATAACGGATGGCGGTCTCGTCGCGCTCGTCCAGCCTGCCGCGCGAGGCCACCGCGACGCGTGCGAGCTGGGACTCCATCGCCGTGACCGGCCCCACCTCGGCGAACCTTTCCTGTAGCAGCGTCAAGCCGCCCCCAGCACGCGAAGGAAAGCCGCGCGCACCTCGGCCGCGGTGCGCTCGTACTCGCCGAGCAGCTCTTCCCCGGCCTTGGGACCCGAGTAGCCCATCCGGCGCGCCAGCCGCAGCAGCTCGAGGCCCGTCTCCGGCAGGCGATCCACCGATCGATCGCGCACGATGCGCAGGCGCGACTCGAGGCGGCGCAGGAAGCGGTAACCGCGCAGCAGCGGCGCGTGATCCTGGAGCGCGAGGAGGCCTGCCGAAAGCAGCGCAGCGAGCGCCTGCGGCGTGCTGGCCGAGCGCACGGACGGCTGCCGGCCTCCGTGCACCAACTGGAGGAATTGCACCGCGAACTCCACGTCCACCACTCCCCCGCGACCGAGTTTGGAATGGTACCGGCCGGGCGATTCGGCAGCAATTTCTCGCTCCATCCGGTCGCGCATCGCCAGCAGATCTTTCGCAGCGGTGGCCCGGTCGATGGGCCGGTACAGGCTGGGCTCGAGGACCTGGGCGAACGCGCGCGTGAACAGGTCGTGATCGCCAGCGACCGGCCGCGCCCGGAGCAGCGCCTGCCGCTCCCAGAGCCGCGCTTCACGGAGATGATAGTTGGCCAGGGCCTCGAAGGAGATCACCAGCGGGCCGGCGCTGCCGCTGGGGCGCAGCCGCGTGTCGATGCGGTAGAGGATGCCCTCGCGCAACGGCAGCGCGAGATGGCTGATCAACCTCTGCGCCACGCGCGCGAAGTACTCGTGATTGGCGGCGTGCTCGCCCGGCGCGCTGTAGACGAAGAGCAGGTCGAGATCGGAGTGGTAGCCCAGCTCCCGGCCGCCCAGCTTGCCCAGCGCGATCACCACCATGGTGGCGTCGCGCTTGCCGTACCGCCGCTCGACGTCCGCCGCCGCCAGCGCGAAGCAGGCCTCGACAGAGACGTCGGCCAGATCGGAGAGCTGCCGCGACACCTCCTCCACGTCCAGGGCGCCGGCCACGTCGTGCAGCCCGACGCGCAGCACCTCCTCGTTGTGGAAACGGCGGATCTCGGTGAGGGCGCCCTCCACGTCGTCGGCGGGGAGGGTGCGCAGGCGGTTGGAGAGGTCGGTCTGCAGATCTGCCTTCTCCCGCACCAGTGCGGCCGCGCCGCGCAGCACCAGCTGGTCGATCAGCTCGGGATGGCGCAGGAGCTGCCGCGAGAGGAAGTCGCTGGACCCGAACAGCGACACGAGGAGCCGGGTGGTGCGCGGGCTCTGCGCCAGCAATTCGGTGGTGGCGCGCGGATTGGCGAGCGCGCCGAAGAGATCGGCGAGGTGGCGCAACGCCTGGTCCGGATCCGGAGCAGCGGCCAGCTCGGTCACCAGCGCCGGGCCCAGCGGCTGGGGGTCGTGGAACGGCGTGCCCCGCTTGCGCGCCAGGCGCGACAGCTCCTCGGCGCTGGAGTCGGGCTGATCGAATCCCAGCTCGGCCAGCGCAGCGGCCCGCTCCGCCAACCCGGCCTCGGGATCGGCGGCTGCGGCAGCGCGCGGCTCCTCTCCCGGCGCGCCGCCGCCGGCCACGCGGAGCAGGTCCCTGAAGCGCGACTCGACCTGCGCGCGATGCACGGCCAGCTCGCGCTCCATGGCCGCTGCGTCCGCGTATCCCGCGCGCCGCGCCAGCCGCTCGCGCTCGGTCGCATCCTCGGGGATGGCGTGCGTCTGCCGCTCGGCCACCATCTGCACGCGGTGCTCCAGCCGCCGCAGCACCACGTAGGCTTCCGCGAGCTCGTCGCGGTCCCGGCTGGAGATGAGGCCGGCGTAGAGCAGGCGGTCCAGCGCCTTGAGCGTTCCCCGCACGCGCAGGTTGGAGTCGCGCCCGCCGTGCAGCAGTTGCAGCGCCTGGACGAAGAACTCGATCTCGCGGATGCCGCCCTTGCCCAGCTTGAGATCGATGCCGGCGGCGCGCGCCGCGTCCTTCTCGGCGCGCGCCTTGAGCGTGCGCATCTCGTCGATGGCCTTGAGGTCGAAGTACTTGCGGAAGACGAACGGTTGCAAAGCGCGCAGCGCCTCTTCCCCGGCCTCGAGATCGCCGGCGATGGGCCGCGCCTTGAGCAGGGCGAATCGCTCCCAGGGAGCGCCCTGCGCTTCGTAGTACAGCTCCAGCCCGCGGATGGCGTTGACGATGGGACCGCTGCGGCCCTCGGGCCGGAGATCGAGATCGACGCGGAAGACGAAGCCGCCCTCCGGCGTGGCCCCCGGCGAGCCCACCGAGGCGGTGACCGACTCGGCCAGGCGGGCGTAGAAGGCGAAATGGTCCAGGGCGTTCTGCCCCTGCGTGCGGCCGTCGCGATCGTAGACGTAGATCACGTCGGCGTCGGAGGAGAAGTTGAGCTCCTCGCCGCCCAGCTTGCCCATGCCCAGGACGCAGAACCCCGAGGGACCGGTGGCGGTGCGGCCGGCGGGCGGCCCGTGCTGCGTGCAGAGCCTGCGGTAGTGGAACTGCACCGCGGCGTCGAAGGCCCGGGCGGCCAGGCGGGAGAGATCGCGCGTCACCTCCGGTACCGAAGCGCCGGAGAGGTCGCGCAGCGCGATGCGCAGCACCTCCACCTGCTTGTGGCGGCGCAGCCGGCGGGCGAGCGCGAGCGCATCCGTGCAGCGCGCTGCGCGCAGGCGCGCGGGGCGGTGGGGAAAGCGCGTGCACCCGAGCAGGTCCACCAGCCGGGGCCGGGCCGCGATCAGCTGGGCCAGGAACCGGGACGCGGCGCACACGAGCACCAGCGGCCCCAGCGCGGCGGGAGAGGCAGGGCGGCCGTAGCGCTCCCGGCGGGCCGCCAGCGCGCGGATGGCGCCGGCGAGCGCGCCGTCGGGATCGGCTGTAGCCAGGCAAGCCTCGCTGACGGCGGCCGCCGAGAACCCCGTCTCCGCGGGAATGCGCGTCGCGAGCCGCTCCGCCCGCTCGGCGTCCTCCCAGCCGGGCGACACTTGCGCCTGCTGCGGTTCGTGCACGGTCCCGAGTGTAGCAGCGGGCGTGCAATTGCCGCGCGGATCCCGCGTCGCTATGCTGTTGTGCATGTTCCAGCTTCCGCGCGGGCGGGAGGCGCTTGCCCCCGAGACGTTCAGACCCTGGGCGGCGCTGCGCACCGTGGTCATGGCGGCGGACACGCTCTGGATCGCGGTGCTGTTCGCCCTGGCCGTGATGCAGGGAGCCACCCGCTCCGCCTTCTTCTCCGCCGCGTTCTTCGTGGTGCTCTTCACCGCCTGCTCCGTCTTCTACAACCGGCTCGCTTTCACCGTGAGCGAGGCCGGGCTGACGGTCCGCACGCTGGCCATGGAGCGGACGGTGGCGTTCGACGACATCCTCCGCATCGACGTGCTGCCCGGCCTGCTCGGCACCTCCTACGCGGTGCGGACCCGCCTCGGATCGCTGACCTTCTCTTCGCTGCTCGCGGGCCACCAGCGCCTCTGCCACCTGATCGTCCGCAAGGCGCGCCTGGGGTAGGCTCCGCCGCGTGCGGCCCTGGGTCCTTGCCTGCCTCTGCCTCTGCGCCTGCCGTAAATCCTCTTCCGATTACGTGGTGCACCGGGCGGCGGCGCCGCTGCAGATCGACGGCGTGCTCGCGGAAGCGGCCTGGGACCGCGCCGAGAAGGCGGGCCCCTTCGTGCGCAGCCTCGACGGAAAACCCGCCTCCGCGACCACCGAAGCGAGGCTGCTCTGGGACGGCGAGAACCTGTACGTGGCCTTCCTGGCCGAGGATGCCAACGTCTCCGGCGTCTTCTTCCGCGACGACGAGAAGCTCTACACCTCCAACGTGGTGGAGATCTTCCTCAACCCTTCGGGCGATTCCTCGCATTACGACGAGATCGAGGTCGCTCCCACCAATGCGCTCTTCGACGCGAGCTTTTCGGGCGGCCCGCGCAAGGGGATGGATCTGTCGTGGTCCTCGCGCGCGCGGCACGCCGTGCACGTGGACGGCACGCTCAACGATCCGCGCGACGCCGATCGCGGCTGGACGGTGGAGCTGGCGATTCCCTTCTCGGCGCTGACCGGGATGCCGAAGCCGCGGCCGGAGCGGGGCGATCGCTGGAAGTTCAACCTCTACCGGCTACGACAAGGACCCGGGCAGCCGGGCGAGGGGCAGGCGTACTCGCCCCCGCTGCGCGGCGACTTCCACGCGCTGGATCGTTTCGCCACCCTGCGATTCGAGGACTAGATCAGCCGCGCAGCAGCCCGAGCTTTCGTGCGCGCCGGGCGAGTGTGACCGGGTCGGCGCCGAGGTCGCGGGCGGCCCGCCGGATGACGCCGTTGGCGCGCTCCAGCGCGGACTTGAGGATGCCGCGCTCCAGCGACTCGAGCTGCTCGCGCAGGGACGAGCCTGCTGGCGCGCCGGCCTCCGGGGCGATGGCCGCGGGCAGCTCGGCCGGAGTGATCGCGTTGCCGGGCAAGCTGAGGAGGATGGCGCGCTCCACGGCGTTGCGCAGCTCGCGCACGTTCCCCGGCCAGTCGGCGCGGACGAGGAGGTCCGCGGCCTCCGCGTCGAAACCGGCGACCGAGCGCCCCAAGGCCTCGTTGAAGTGGCGGAGGAAGTGGTGTGCCAGCGGCAGGATGTCCTCGCGGCGCTCGCGCAGCGGCGCCACCTCGATGGTGAAGCTGTTGAGGCGGTAGAACAGGTCGGCGCGGAAGCGGCCCGCCTTCACCTCCGCGGCCAGGTCCCGGTTGCTCGCCGCCACCAGCCGCACGCGCACGCTGCGTACCTGGGACGCGCCCACCGGCCGCACCTGTCCCGTCTCGATCACCCGCAACAGGCGGGTCTGGAAATGCGTGCTGGTGTTCTCGATCTCGTCGAGGAAGATCGTCCCGGAGTCTGCCAGCACGAAGAGCCCGGGGTGATCCGTCCAGGCGCCGGTGAACGCTCCCTTGACGTGCCCGAACAGCTCGCTTTCGAGCAGCGACTCGGCGATGGCGCCGCAGTCCTGGGCCACGAAGGGACCGGATCGGTTCGCGCCCTGATCGTGGAGCATGCGCGCGAGGACTTCCTTCCCCACCCCCGTCTCGCCCTGGAGCAGCACCGCCACCGGATGCGGCGCGGCGATGCGGACGAGATCGAGGGCGCGCTTCCCCGCCGGGCTCTCCCAGCCCACCGCAGACGTCGCCGCCGCGCTCTTGCGGACCGCCGGGTGCGTGTGGCGCAAGAGCGCGCGCTCCAGCGCCAGCCCGGCGCGCTGTTGCTCGGTGCGGACGCCATGCTCGGCGCAGGCCGCCATCACCGCCTCGCGCAGGTCGCCCGCCGAAAACGGCGGCTCGACGGAGCGGAAGATCCGGTCGGCGTTGAACAGCCGCAGCAGCCGCGCGGCGGG
>DASRTX010000244.1:0-3963 GCA_035655715.1 Myxococcales bacterium
GGGATCGGGTGCGAGTGCGCGTGCGCGTCAGCGTCTGGGTCTTGGGGTCCCAGTCGCGGGTGGTGCGAGCTCCTCTACTGCATCGAGGGGCGCGTCGCCCCCAGATACTCCAGCAACCGGAGCTGCCGCTCGCGCAGCCCCCTGACCCCCAGGCGCAGGTGCGCCTGGTTGAGCAGCTCCGCCAGCGCGGCGAGCACGCGGTCTTCCACCTCGCAGCCGCTGAAGTCGAGCACGACCCGCTCGCAGTCCTCTTGCACGGCGCGCTCGAACAACTCGCGCGCCCCGTCCAGCCGCAGCTCGCCGTGGAGGATCAGCTCGCAGCGGCCCTCGTTCGCGATCCGATCGATGCGCATGCCGTATGTTGCGAATTCCACGTCCGCAGCGGAAGGTGCTGGCGATGTTCGTCCCTTTGCCCGGGAGGAAGGGCGCCCGGCCGGTTGTTCTACGAAAGATGTCCCTCCCTCCCGCCGTATGGAGAAGTGTGCGGATCGCCGCCATCTGTGCCGGCGCGCTGGCCCTGCTGGCCGCCGCCTGGCTCTTCTCCGTCGTGCGGAGCTGCCCGCCGGTGGAGAAGCTGCGCGACTACCGGCCGCCGCAGGCCAGCCTGGTGCTGGACCGCGACGGCAAGGTCCTGGCGCGGCTGGCCCCGGAAGAGCGCATCGTGGTCCCGCTCTCGGCCATGTCGCCCTTGTTGGTGTCTGCCTTCGTGGCGGTGGAGGACCAGCGCTTCTACGCGCACCATGGCATCGACTGGCGGCGCGTCCTCGGCGCGCTCTGGCACGACCTGCGCACGCTTTCGGCCCGCGAGGGCTCCAGCACCATCACCATGCAGCTGGCCCGCAACGTCTTTCCCGACAGCCTGACCCGCGCGCGCACGCTGCGCCGCAAGCTGGCGGAGATGATCGTGGCCAGCCGCATCGAGAAGGCCTTCACCAAGCAACAGATCCTCGAGCTGTACCTGAACCAGATCTACCTGGGGAACGGCGACTACGGCGTGGAGGCCGCCTCGCGCGGATACTTCGGCAAGTCGGCGAGCGAGCTGACCCTGCCACAGGCCGCGCTGCTGGCGGCGCTGCCCAAGGCGCCCGCCTGGTACGACCCGCGCCGCTCGCCGGACGCGGCGCTGAAGCGACGGAATCTGGTCTTGGCGCAAATGCTTCGCTCCAAGATCATCTCCGCCAAGGACGAGGCCGCCGCGCGCAAGAGCAAGCTTCGCCTGCGCTCGGAGGAGGAGGAGGGCGGCGCGCCCTGGTTCGTCGCCGCCATCCGGCGCGAGCTGCACGATCGCTTCGGCGCCGATGCGGAGACGCAGGGGCTCCGGGTCAGGACCACGCTGGACGCCGCCCTGCAGAAAGCGGCCGAGCGCGAGCTCTCAAGGCAGATCGTCGCCATCGAGAACGGCAAGCTGGGCAAGGCCAACGCCAGGCCCTGCAACGGCGACGCCGACCAGTGCCTGGAGGGACTCTTCGTCGCGCTCGACGTGCACACCGGCGACGTGCGCGCGCTGGTGGGCGGGCGCGACTACCAGCTCTCGGAGTTCGACCGCGCCACGCAGGCGCGGCGGCAGGCCGGGTCCACCTTCAAGGCCTTCGTCTGGGCCGCGGCGGTGCAGGCCGGCGTGCCGGTCTCCACGCTGCTCGATCCGGCGCAGCTCCCGCCCGACTACGCGCCGGCCGACGGGCAGGCCGCGCCGGACAAGCCGCTCAACCTGCGCGAGGCGCTGCGCGTGTCGTCCAATCGCGCGGCGGTTGCCTTGGGCCAGCGGATCGGCCTCGGCGCGGTAGGGGAGATGGCCCATGCCTGCGGCCTGGGCGACGCGCAGATCCCGCAGTATCCCTCGGCCTTCCTCGGCGCCGCCGACGTGATGCCGCTCGAGCTGGTGGCGGCGTACGCGCCCTTCGCCAACGGCGGATTTCGCGTCTTGCCGCGCTTCATCGACGAGGTTCAGAACGCCACCGGCGAGGTGATCTTCCACAACGGCATCGTCACCGCCGACGCGCTCCAGCCGGGTGCGGCATTCATCATGAACGGGCTCCTCGCGGACGTGGTGGACCGCGGCACCGGCACGGCGGCGCGCACGGGGCTGCCGCCGGAGCTGCCGGTGATCGGCAAGACCGGCACGACCAACGGAGCGCAGGACGTCTGGTTCATCGGCGCCACGCCGGACTTGGTGGCGGGAGTGTGGCTGGGCTTCGACAAGCCGCGACCGCTGGGCCCGGCTGCCACCGGCGGCAAGCTGGCGGCACCGGTGTGGGCGCGCACCATCGCGGCCTGGCAGCGCGGCAGGCCCGTGCCCGCGCCCTGGCAGCCGCCCGACGGCCTGGAGCAGCACGAGATCGACGTCCGCACCGGCGGGCAGGCCACGGGCGGCTGTCCGCAAGAGCAGGTCTCTCGCGAGTGGTTCCTGCCTGGCACCGCGCCCGGCGACTGTCCCGAGCACGCCGGCGGGCTGGCCGGCTTCATCGAAAGGACGGTCGGCAAATGGTTTCATTGAGACCCCGGCGCAATCTCGCGCTCATCTGGCTCCTCGTGCTCTCGGCAGCCTGCGCGCACGCGCCGCAGCGCACGGTGCGCGAGCCCTCGCTTGAGCCGCCGGCCCAGGTGGCCGCGCACTCGGAGCCGTCGATCGAGGAACCCGTCAAGCGCCCCAAGCCCATCGCCGAGGGCCTCGCCTCCTGGTACGGCGACGCCTTCCGCGGCCGCCTCACCGCCAGCGGCACGCGTTTCGATCCCTCGGCGCTCACTGCCGCCCACCGCAGCTTGCCCTTCGGCACTTGCCTGCGCGTCGAGAACCTGGACAACGGGCGCCAGGTGGACGTGCGCGTCACCGACCGGGGGCCCTATGTCAACGGCCGCATCCTCGATCTCTCCGAGGCGGCCGCCCGCCGCATCGACCTCGTCCGGCAGGGCGTGGGGCAAGTCAGACTTTTCCGTTGCGGCGGTTGACCGCACCACGCGCGCCCACGATTCGCTTGGAGGTCGCTCGCTCCGGGAGCAGGATGCGCCCATGGCCGTCTCCAGAACGCTCTCGTTCGGTGTCTCGCGCCACCAGGACATCCCCGTCGCGGGTTGGCCCGAGATCCTCTGCCGCGCGCTCTCCGCGGGGCTGGGCAGCGCCGTTGAGCCGCTGCTGGCGCAGGACTACGCCGATCTGCTGAAGAACGTCATCGAAGGCAAGGCCGATCTCGCCTGGCTGCCGCCGCTCTTGCACGCCCGCGCGGCGGAGCAGGGAGCGAGGCTGGTGGCGGTCCCGGAGCGCAGCGGCTGGCTGACCTTCCGCAGCGCGCTGCTGGTCCGCAAGGACGATCCGGTGCAGTCGGTGCAGAAGCTCTCCGGAGTGCGCGCGGCCTGGCGCGACAAGTCTTCCGCCTCGGGCTACCTCTTTCCCCGCCTCGACATCGTGGCGGTGGGCGCGCCCGCCGAGAAGGCGTTCTCCAGCGAGACCTTCTACGGCTCGGTGAAGACCGCCGCGGAGGCGGTGGTGCGGGGGGAGGCGGACCTCTGCACCTGCTACGTGAGCGACGCGGCCGCCTACGATCCGCAGCGCGCGAATGAGGAGATCGCGCGCGCCCTGGGCCCGCTCGCGAATTCGCTGCGGGTGCTGCACGTGACCGAATCGATCCCTCCGGACGGCTTCGTCATCGCGCCCAGGGTCGGCGATGCGGAGCAGCGCGCCGTCGGCGAGGCGCTGCTCAAGATGCACACCACGGAGGAGGGCCGGACCGCGCTGCGCGACGTGCTCAACGCCGACCGGCTGGCACCGGTCACGGAGAAGCTGACGCGCTCGCTGAATTCGTGGGCAGAGGCCGCGCGCAGGCGCGTCTAGGGCGCGTTCTGGAGCGCCGATCCGTTTGGGGCGGTGACGTCCGGCGCGTGCACGGGGCCCTCCGGCCGGTAGTCGCGCTGGTAGATGCGCAAGAGCGAGAGCAGCACCGCCACCGCGATGGGCCCCAGCACGATGCC
>DASRTX010000245.1:0-3324 GCA_035655715.1 Myxococcales bacterium
GTCGATGAGCTCGACGCCGAGACCTTCCCCAAGGTGTGGAGGCCGGCGCTGATCCGCCTGTTGGGCGAGCGCATCGGCCGGCCGGCCGCGCCCGCGGTGCGCCGGCTGTTGCGGTCGCAGCGGGCGGCCTCGCGCGAGGACGCATTGTTGGTATTGGAGCTGCAAGGCACCGCCACCGACGACGACCGCCTGGTCATCGCCCGCGCCGACCTGGGCGATGCCCACGCTTCCTGCGCCGCGCGCAAGGCGGCGGCGCGGCGGCTGGCGTTGGTCAGCGACCCGCAGGCGGAAGCGCTGCTCACGCGCACCGCCGCGAGCCGAAAGAGCTGCGGTTCCGCGGAAGCGCGCGATGCGCTGCGCCGGCGGCGCCACGCGCGGCTCGCCGAAGCCCGCTGAGATCGCTCGCGCGTGTGAAGGCGCTGGAGGAGCTCACCGCCGCCGGCCCCGGAGGTAGGCGGCCAGCGGCCAGGCGCCGGCATTCCAGCGGCCGTCGCGAAGCTCGACGAGCCTTGCCTTGGTCTCCGGCGCCGGCATGATCCAGGTCATCGCTCCCGCGGATGCCAGCGAAAGTGCCGCCGCCCCGACGAACACCGGCCGCAAAGGCCGCCAGCGTGGAAACCGCTGCAGCGCCGCTGCGAGGCCCAGCCCGAGGAAGGGAACGGCGTCGGAGAGCATGCGGGGGCCGGCACACCATCCGCCTTCCCAGGCCCACCAGCACGCCATCAAGAGCGAGTGCGCCAGCACGCCGAGACCGAGGACGCGCAGCTCGCGCCGGCGAAGCAACTCCAGCAGGGCGAAGGCGAGCACGGGGTAGACCACGACCATGCCCCGGCCCGGGCTGAACCAGAGCCCGAGGAGGCCTTCCGCTCCGTCGGGCCAGGGTGGCCGCCATCCGATGCTCGCCTCGGCGCCGTATCCGGACTGGAGCCAGCCCCCGAACACCGCCCGCTGGTAGACCAGCGTCAGGGCGACGGGGACGGCAGCGCCGGCGGCGGCTGCAAAGAGCCGCCTGCGGTCGAGCGCTACCAGCGCCAGGGCCAGCGGCAGGTCCGGCGGCCGGCAGGCGACGGCAAGCCCGGCGCAGAACCCCACCAGCGCGGCGCGGCCCGCCCCTTCACGCAGGCCCAGCGCGGCCAGGCCCCCGGCCAGCGCCAGCGCGGCGCCGGTGTGCTGCCAGAGAGCCTGGCCGAGAATGGGCAGCGCCGGCGTCGCCAGGAGCGTGAGCGCGGCGGCGATGGCGGCGGCGCGCTCGCCCGCGAGCCTGCGCTGGGCAAGGAAGAGCAGCGCCAGCATAGAGGCGCACAGGGCGCTGGCAGCGGTCTTTTCCGCCACGTTGCGAAGCTCGACGGTGAGCGGCGCACGCCCGAGCGCAGCCGGAAGCTCGAAGGGCAAGGCGAGGAGCGCCGTGGCCACCGGATACTTCGAGGCCGCCCTGCCGCCGGCAAGCGGCACCAGCCAGTTCTGCCGCGCGCCGGGCAGGGTCAGCGTGCCCTCGCGCATCAGCGCGAAGGGAATCTCCGCCGCGGCGACGGTGTCCTGGGAACCGATCAGCCGCGTGTTGGCCATCGGCGCGGCGAAACCGAGCAGCAGCACCAGCAACGGCAGAGGGCCGCGGCGCAGCGCGACGCCGGCGGCACCCAGCAGCGCCGAGAGGCAGGAGGCCAGCAGCATGGCGCGCACCGGCAGCGCAATCTTGGTGGCCGGATTGGCCATCGAAACGGCAACCCACGCGCCGCCCAGCACCGCCAGGAGGCACGCTGCGCGCGACAGCCATGCGCGCGCCCTGGACAAGGGGACAGGCGCGTAGAGATCGGCATGCATCCGCCGCGCAGTGTAGAACGGCCGGCGCATCCTCGAAGCAACTCCCTCGGCAGCCGCCTTGATCTCGCCGACGGAGATTGCGAGAACCTTGCCGTGCGCCGCCTCGCCGTCGCTGCCCTCGTGATGGTCGCCGGCTTCTTTGCCGGGCGCGCCGTGCTGCTCCATCGGCTGGAGAAGGGGCTGATCCATACGCACCCCCAGGGCCCGCGCACGCCACAGGCGCGCGGGCTCGCCTACGACTCCATCGACGTCCGCTCGGGCGACCGGGTGCTGCGCTCGTTCTACGTGCCCGCCGACGGTCCGGGGCTGCTCATCTTCCACGGCAACGGCGAGGCCATCTCCGGCTGGGTGGACGCGCTCAAGCTGCTCCACGACGGCGGCGTCGCCGCCATGGTCTTCGACTACACCGGCTTCGGAAACTCACAGGGAGAACCGACGCTCGCGCACTTCCACGAGGACGGCCTCGCCGCCTGGCATGCGTTCCGCACCAGGCTGCCCGCCGGCACCCGCGCCTGTGCCTACGGCCTCTCGCTGGGGACCGGCGTCCTGCTCGAGGTTGCCGGTGAGCTGGACCCGCCTCCCGACTGCGTGGCGATCTCCGGGGCCTTCCTCTCCCTGCGCGAGGTGGCCGTGCGGCGCGCCGCCGTGCCGCGCTGGGCGTCGTTCCTGCTTCCCGACGCGCTGGACAACCTGGAGAATGCCGCGCGGCTGCGGGCGCCGCTGCTGATCGAGCACGGCGCGGAGGACCAGATGTTTCCTACCACCTGGGCGGAGAAATTGGCGGCGGCACATCCCGGCGCGCGGCTCGAGATCGTCCCCGGCATGCGCCACCCCGACCCGGTGGCGCATCCCTCGGCGGCGTGCTGGGACCCCGTAATCCGCTTCGTGAAGCAGCCGCCGGCGACGCGCTAGTCGGCGGGTTTGCGCCCCGCGCGCGCCAGCATCCCGTCCACGCCCATCGCCGTCCCGGCCCGGCCGAAGAAGAGGACCGGGTAGACGAGGAGGTAGGCGAGGCCGCTCTGTCCCTGGAGGTACGCCAGGGAGAACATCGAGCCGCTCGCGAACTGGAAGTTGAGCACCATGAAGAAGGCCAGGAGCGAGGCCAGCGGGGTGACGAACCCCACGATCAGGAGCAGCCCCAGGCCCAACTCGCCCATCACCACCATGCGCGAGAGGATGGCGGGATGGTTGGACACGAACGCCAGATACTTTGCCACCAGCCCGTTGGCGGGGTGCTGGCTCCACTCGAGGAAGCGCTGGTCCAGGGGTGGGTGTACGAACCACTGCAGCTTGTGCAGGCCGCTGGCAAAGAGGGAGATACCGGCGGCGATGCGCAAGAGCGCAAGCCAGAGGGAGAGCCCGCGGGTGACCATGGGCGCTGCTTATAGCCCGTGGCCCCGGACCTTTTCCACAGGTCCAGCATCTGCTAAAGCCGCGCGCCACAGGGAGAGTCGATGCTGAAGGGAGCGATCATTGGATTTGGGTTCATCTCTGGGAAGGGCC
>DASRTX010000246.1:0-4676 GCA_035655715.1 Myxococcales bacterium
GCCAGCACCAACCCGCGCGCGACCAGCCCTGTACTCGAAGCGTCCAGCGCCAGCACTCCGGCGCGCAGCGGCTCCGCAAAGCGCATCCAGATCCAGGCGGGGCCTTTTGCGCGCGCGGCCAGGTTGCCCGGGAGCGGCAGCGACTTGGAGAGGCCGGCGAGCAATGCCTGGGCGTTGCGGCCCGAAGCGGTCAAGAGCCTTCCCCCGCCGACTTTTCCGGCGCGGTGTCCGCCGTGCGCCAGCCATGCCGCGAGCGCCTTGCGGGCGGCCTTCGCGTCCGCGACCGGCGCGGAGAGTCCCACCGCGCCCCGGGAGATTGCCAGGAGCCGCGGGCCACGCCTCGCAAGTCCCCACGATGCATCTTCGTCGAGCAGATCCACCCCGACATCGCTGCGCAACGACGCCCCTACCTGCGCCGGCGCCAGCGAAGGCGCGTGGACCGCGGCGGCGGTGAGCAGAGCGCGCAGGCCAGAGGCGTCCTCCACCGAGAGCACGGCATCCGCCGTGCCCGGGATCAGCACGGCGGCGGCGAGCAGGGCGAGCAAGGCTATTGTGGAAGCTGCGTGCCAGCACGCTGGGCGGCGAGGGCCAGCGCCTCGGCCTTCTCTCGCGCGCGGCGGGCCATGGCGCGGCGCATGTAGCCGTAGCCCAGCACCAGCGCGGCGAAGAGCGGGCTCAGGGCAGCGCCCACCGTCCACCCCGAATGCTCCGCCAGGAACGACCAGATCCCGCGCGCGGCGGGCGTGAAGAAGTCGCCGTACCAGAACAGCGCCCAGATGCAGGCGCAGAGCGCAAAGGCGAACACGTTCGCCAACAGGAAGAAGATGACGCCGCGGCGCCTGGGCATCGGCAACACGTATTGCTTGGCTTCGGCCACGGCGGCGCAGCCTAGATGCGCGCGGTGGGCCTAGTCAACGACGGCGACGCAACGGCACAGCTTGTCGTGCAGGGTCTGCCCGCGCGCGTCGAAGGCCGCCAGCACGAATCCGAAGAGGCCGGCCGCGGCCGAGAGGACCGACAGCAGCGCCCGCGCCAGCGCTTGCAGCGGCGTGAGTGCCCCGCCGGGCAGCGACTGCAGCCGCTGCCCGGTCAGCGCCATGCCCGGCGTGCGTCCGCAGAGCGCGACGGAAAGCCAGGAACACGCCACCGCAAGGATTGCGGCCAGCAGCAGCCAGGGCAGCGGCGCCGCCAGCAGCAGATCCAGCCAGGGCTGCGCCGGCGCAGCCAGCCGGAGCGCCAGCCACAAGTGCGCTCCGGTGAGAGCGGCGATCAGCGCCAGATCCAGCAGCCAGCCCATCAGCCTCCGCAGCGCAGAGGCGCGCTCCGATCGGTTGCTGCGCGGCGCGGACGCAGGCACGGTGGGCGGATCCGACGCGAACGAGATCGCCACCGGCGCGAGCGGCGGCTCGTCGGAGAGGGGGACGTCCACCGGCCTTGCCGGTCCCGAATCGAAGCGCCGTTGCATGTGGCGAAAACTACGGCGCTTGTCGCCCCGGTCAACAAAACACCCGATCCCTTGTTTACGGCCCCCCACCGCGCTATGCACCCGCCGCCATGACCACGCGCATCGAGAAGGATACTTTTGGTCCCATCGAAGTGCCCGCGGACCGCCTCTGGGGCGCGCAGACGCAGCGCTCGCTCACCAACTTCAAGATCAGCACCGAGAAGATGCCGGCGGCGCTGATCAAGGCGCTGGCGCAGGTGAAGCGGTCGGCGGCGCAGGTCAACATCGACCTCAAGGTGCTGGACCCGAAGAAGGGCAAGGCCATCATCGAGGCGGCCGACGAGGTGATCAAAGGCCTCCACGACGGCGAGTTTCCGCTGGCGGTGTGGCAGACCGGCTCGGGCACGCAGACCAACATGAACATGAACGAGGTGCTGGCGAACCGGGCCAGCGAGATCCTGGGCGGCAGGCGCGGCGAGGAGCGCCTCGTCCACCCCAACGACGACGTCAACAAGGGGCAATCGTCGAACGACGTCTTCCCCACCGCCATGCACGTGGCGGCGGTGCCGGCGCTGGTCGATCGCCTGATCCCCGCTGTCAGCAAGCTGCGCGACACGCTGTCGCACAAGAGCGAGGAGTTCCGCGACGTCGTCAAGATCGGCCGCACGCATCTCCAGGACGCGACACCATTGACTCTGGGCCAGGAGATCTCCGGCTGGGTGGCCCAGCTGGACCACGGCATCCGCCACGTGGAGAGCTCCCTGCAGCACCTACGCGAGCTGGCGCTGGGCGGCACGGCAGTTGGCACCGGGCTCAACGCGCACCCGGAGTTCGCCGACCGGGTGGCGAAGGAGATCTCGCGCCTGACCGGCCACCCCTTCACCTCGGCCCCCAACAAGTTCGAAGCGCTGGCCGCGCACGACGCGCTGGTGTTCGCGCACGGCGCGCTGAAGACGCTGGCGGCGTCGCTGACGAAGATCGCCAACGACGTGCGCTGGCTCTCTTCCGGCCCGCGCTGCGGCATCGGTGAGTTGCGCATCCCGGAGAACGAGCCCGGCAGCTCCATCATGCCGGGCAAGGTGAACCCCACCCAGAGCGAGGCGATGACCATGCTCTGCTGCCAGGTCTTCGGCAACGACGTGGCCGTGAACCTGGGCGGGGCGATGGGGAACTTCGAGCTCAACGTCTTCAAGCCGCTCGTCATCCACAACTTCCTGCAGTCGGCGCGGCTCCTCGCCGACGGGTGCCTGAGCTTCAACGACAACTGCGCGGTGGGCATCGAGCCGGATCGGCAGCGCATCGACAAGTCGCTGCGCGACTCGCTGATGCTGGTGACCGCCCTCAACCCGCACATCGGCTACGACAAGGCGGCAAAGATCGCCAAGACCGCCCACAAGGAAGGCACCACCCTCAAGGAAGCCGCCCTGAAGCTCGGCTTCCTCACGGCGGAGCAGTTCGATCAGTGGGTCAGGCCCGAGGACATGGTCGGCCCGAAGGCGAAGTGACTCCGCTGTCGAAGTCGCAGGTCGAGAAGTTGGGGACTCGCCTGAGGAAGTCCCAAGAGCCGAACCTCGGAGCTTACGGGTTGAGCAGCGTGAGCGCCCAGGGAGCGCCGGGTCCACTGCGGGTGTAGAGCTCCCGGTCGTGCAGTCGGCCGGGGCGGTTCCACCAGAACTCGACGCTCAGGGGCGGGACCCGGTAGCCGCTCCAGTGCGCAGGCCGGGGAACGGTCTTTCCTTCGTATTTCTTCTCTAGCTCGGCGAAGCGCTGCTCCAGCTCCTCGCGGCTGCGCAGCGGCTGGCTCTGCTGCGATGCCCACGCGCCCAGTTGCGAGACGCGCAGCCGCGAGCTGAAGTACGCGTCCGCCTCGGAGTCGTCCACGCGCGCCGCGCGCCCTTCGAAGCGCACCTGCGATTCGATCTGCGGCCACCAGAAGGTGAGCGCGACGTCGGGCCGGCCCGCGATCTCCCGTCCCTTGCGCGAGAGCGTGTTGGTGTAGAAGACCAGCCCTTCGGCGTCGACGCCCTTGAGCAGCACGATGCGGGCGGACGGCCGGCCGTCCGCGGAGACCGTGGACAGCGTCATGCCGGTGGCGTCGAAGATGCCGGGCGTGCGCTTCGCCAGGTCGAGCAGCTGGATGAATTTTGCGATCGGATCCATCTGGGGTCGCCCTTCTAGCATGGCGATGCTAACAAGGCCGTGTGGAGAAACTGCTCGCGCGGCTGGAGCGCCGGTTCGGCCGGCACGCGCCGGAGGGCATCACCCTCTGGATCGTCGGGATCTCGGGCGCGCTGCACCTGCTCGTCTTCGCCCGCCCCGACGTCCTCCGCCTGGTCTCGCTGAACCCGCAAGCTGTGCTGTCGGGCGAGGTCTGGCGCGTGTTCACCTTCCTCTTCGCGCCCGTAGGCCCCCTCGACATGTGGGGCCTGATCTTCACGGGCTTCTGGCTCTTGCTCCTCTACACCATGGGCACTTCGCTGGAGGCGCAATGGGGGTCGCTCCGCTTCGACCTCTTCTTCTTCACCGGCGCGCTGGGAACGGTGGCGATCGGTTTCCTTTTCGGGCCCGTCACCGGCAAATACGTCGCCGAGGCGCTGCTGCTCGCCTTCGCGGTGGAGTTTCCCGACTACGAGATCCTGCTCTTCATCCTGCCGGTGAAGGTGAAGTACCTCGGAATCCTGAGCGCCGGCCTGATGGTCTTCCAGTTCGCCAGCGCCGATCTCGCCACCCGCGGCGCGATCGCGGTCGCGGGCCTGGACGTCTTCATCTTCTGCGGCGGGACCCTCGCGGCGCGCTTGCGTGGGCGCAGCGCGCTGCGCCGCAAGGTCGCGCCCACAGGCTTCACTCCGGCGCCGCGCAAAACCCGCGTCTGCGCCCGCTGCGGGCGCAGCAACGCCGACGATCCCAACCTCGAGTTTCGCGTCTGCGACTGCCAGGAGCGCTGCGGCGGCAAGCTCACCGAGTACTGCATCGAGCACGCGCGCGCCCACTGACAGGCCGCGCTTGCGCCTCTGTCAGCAGCCGGGCCACCGCAGCCGCCAGCCCGCGGAAGTGAGCCGGACTCCGGTCTGCAGGGGAACGCCAAGAACCAGCGTGTGTGCTGTGCCCTGGATGATGCGCAGGTTGATCAGCGGCACCAGCACGCCCACCCACAGCTCGTGCATGTCGAGCCGGGAGGTGGGCCCGGTGGCAAACCAGCGCGCATCCGAAGCATCTCGCCACGGTTCCGGCG
>DASRTX010000247.1:0-2752 GCA_035655715.1 Myxococcales bacterium
TGTCCTCGGTGAGGTTGGCGACGCGGCCGCCCCAGAAGCGGCTCTCCACGTCGAAGACCAGTTTGTAGCCGCGGAGCACTGCGGGCGCACCGCGCGCGAAGAGGCGCGGATCCACTCCGTGCTCCGCTGCCCACTCGCCGATGTGGCGACGCGAAAGGGCCGAGCCGTACGCGAAGTAGCGGTACATGCCCGCAGTCTACTGCTTCGCGCTGGCGCCCGCTGCGCCGCCGGACTGCTCGACGTCGGCTTCCAGCGCCTTGCGCTTCTTGTCCAGCGCGGCGATCACGTCGTTGAGCGTCTTCTTCTGCAGCAGCTTCGCCACCTGCTCCCGGTAGGTGTCGGCGAGCGAGACGCCCTCGGTGATCACGTCCACCGCCTTCCAGCCCTTGGGCCGCTTCTCCATCAGGTAGTCGATGGCGGCGGTGTCCTCGCCGGAGTGCACCTTGGTGTGCACCACGGTGCCCTGCGCGCCCTGCTCCTCGGTCAGAAGCTCGACGCGGATCTTGTCCACGTCGCCGGTCTTGCCCTGCCTCATCTTGGACAGGTAGTTCGCCTCCATGGCGCCCTGCAGCGCCTTGGTGTAGCGCGTCCGGTCCGCTGGCTTGGTCGGCTCCCACTTCGCGCCCAGCGTGCTCTTCGCCAGAGCGTCGAAGTCGATCAGCTCGCCGACGATGGCCCGAGCCCGCTCGCGCGCCTTGGTCTTGGCGGCTCCTTCCGACTTGAACCACGCGTCGAGGGCGCTCTTGACCTTGTCTTGCGTGCTCTGCACGGCGGCGCTGGCGGAGCCAGGCTGCACTGCGGCAACCATCAAGGCGACGGCGATGGGCGTCACGAAGTCCTCCTCGCTCGTTGGACGTGCCCGGATGCCACAGGCTTCAGCGAACTGCAACCTCCAGGGGGCCGCCCGTCGCCTTCTCGAGCGCCGCCCAGGCGAGCTGCGCGTTGTAGAGGGCTTCCAGCCGCGCCCCTTCCGCCCGGGTGAAGAGCAGCGTGTTCTCCAGCAGCTCGCGCGCCTCGCCCAGGCCGGAGTCGAAGGCCACGCCGGCCTGCGTCGCAAGCTGCTTGCCGATCTGCGACTCCTTCGTGTAGCGGTCCACCTTGACGCGCGATTCCGCCAGATCGCCCAGCGCCTGCTGCAGCTCCAGCCGCACCAGCTGCTGCGCGCCGATCTGGATCGCCTGCGCCTCGTGAAGGTCGGCCTCCGCCTGGCGCACCCGCGCGAGCTTCTGCGGGACGTCGAAGGTGCCCTGTAGCCCGAGGGCAACGTACCCGGAGGCCGTATGATACGGGTTGTTGACGAAGGGCGAGGGCGGGTTCGAGGCGTTGGTGGTCTCGGTGAAGTTGAAGCCGCCCACCAGCCCGAAGTCCGGCCAGAGCCGCGCCCGGGCCAGGTCCACCAGCGCCTGCCGCGCGCTCACCGCGGCGTTGGCGGCGCGCGTCTCCGGCCGCTGCTCGAGGGCGCGGCGCAGGAGATCGTCGGCGTTGGGCGCGGGCGGCGCCGGCGGCAGCTCCTCCTGCGCGATGGCGACGTCTTCTCCCGGCTGCGCTCCGATGAGGAGCTTGAGGCCGGTGAGGGCCAGGTCGCGGTTCTTGAGCGCCGAGGCATGCTGCGCCTCGATCTCCTCGGCCAGGTAGTCGATCTTCATCGCGTCAGCGCGCGAGATCTGTTCGCTCTTCTGCGCGATCAGCTTCTGCGCGGTCTGTCTGGCGTCGTTGAGGCGGTCGCGGACCTTCTGCACGGCAGTGTCGGCGTTGCGCGCGGTCTGGTAGCCCCAATAGGCCCGCGCCACGTCGAAGGCGGACTGGTCGCGCGCGCGCTGCAAGAGAGCCTCGGTCGCGCCCACCAGATGCTTCGCCGCTTCCTTGCCGGCGGTGAGCTTGCCGAAGGTCCACACCGGCAGGATGGCCTGCACCTCGATGTGGCCGGTGATTCCCTGTTGGCCGTGGAACAAGCCGGAGCCGAGGCTCCCTGGAGTCAGCGCCCCGGGGTCGGTGGGATTGGCAGCGTTGTCGCCATCGGTAAGGCGGCGCTCGTTGACCGGTCCGGCGATGTATCCGGTGGTCTGGAAGTTGGGAAAGAACGCCCAGTCGGCCTCGGAGCGCTTGCCCTGGGCGTTCTCCAATTGTGCGACGGCCTGCATCGCGCGCGGATCGTTCTTGCGAGCGCGTTCTTGCAGCTCGCGCAGCGTCATCCCTTTCGCGGGAGGAGAAGGGGCTGCCGCTTGCGCGAGGACGAGCAGGAACGCGATCATCTACTCGTTGGTATAGTCCGAGCCGAGGTAGTTGATCAGCTCCTCGCCCATCAGGTAGCGCAGGTTGTTCTCCAGGCGAACCTTCTGCACGAAGAGATCGTGCTCGGGGTACACGCTGGCCGCGTGCTGGGGGCTCTTGAAGTAGAAGCTCAGCCACTCCTGGATGCCGTGCATGCCGGAGCGCTGCGCCAGGTCCATGAAGAGCGCGAGATCGAGGACGATCGGCGCCGCGAGGATCGAATCGCGACACAGGAAATCGATCTTGATCTGCATCTTGTAGCCGAGCCAACCGAAGATATCGATGTTGTCCCAGCCTTCCTTCTGATCGCCGCGCGGCTTGTAATAGTTGATACGGACAACGTGATGCAGGTCGTTGTAAAGGTCGGGATACAACTTGGGTTGCAGGATCTGATCCAGCACGCTCAGCTTGGTCTCTTCCTTCGACTTGAACGAACCCGGATCTTCCAGCACTTCACCATCGCGATTGCCGAGGATATTCG
>DASRTX010000248.1:0-16121 GCA_035655715.1 Myxococcales bacterium
GGGAGCGCGCGCTCGACGGAGTCGAACTACCACAGGGCCGATGTGCCCGACGCGGACTACTCGAACATCGTCTGCGAGAACGTCGACGAGTGCGCCATCAACGAACGCGTGCGGTTCTTCACGAAGGCGGCGAAGCTGGTCCTGATGGCCGCCGGCGTCCAGCGCGGCGCGCGCGACGACAAGAGACTCTGATTTTACCTTCTCCGCGCATCGCTATCGTGCTACGCGCGCGCATAGTTGAAGGACATTCTAGTGCAGCGTCCAATGTCCTAGTGCAACGTCGCTGGAATTCCCGCGTCGCGCTCGATCATCCGCATCAGCGAGACGAAGAAACTCACGATCAAGGGCCCGAGGATCACTCCGAGCAGCCCGAACACCTCCAGCCCGCCGAGCAGCGCCAGGAACATCAGGCCGGTGTGCATCTCGCCGCCGGAGGTGGCGCGCAGGATGAACGGTTTGGCGAGGTGCTCCACGCCCACCACGCCGATCAGGCACCAGGCCGCCAGTCCGATGGCCGCGCCGGAATGGCCCGTGGCAGCCAGCAGTCCCACCGCTGGCACCCAGACGATGGCCGTGCCGATCACTGGCACGAACGACGCCACCGCGGTGAGCATGCCGAAGAAGAAGGCGTGCCCGACGCCGAAGATGGCGAAGCCGATGCCGGCCAGCACGCCTTGTAACAAAGCGGTGGCCACGTTCCCGACGATCGAGCCGGTGGCCACGTTGTGGAACTCGGTGAGCAGCTCTTCGGTCTGGCGCGCCTGCAAGGGCGAGACGCTCCACAGCCAGCGAACCAAAAGCGGCCCGTCCACCAGCAGGAAGTAGAACGCCAACAGCATGAGGACGGTGTGGAAGAGCACCTCCCACGACTGCTTGAGCAGCTCGGGTCCCAGCTCTTGCGCGCGGGCGGCCGCCTTCGAGGCGAAGTCGTGCACCTGCTCGCGTGTGAGATGTGCGGCGCGCAGCGCCTTCTCCGCGGCGGGCGGCAATGGAGCCGTCTTGAGGTCGGACACGCTCTGCACGCCCATGGTGTCGCGCAGGTACTCGAACCCGCCGATGGCCTCGCGCGCGGTGAAGGTGGCGATGCTGGCGAAGGGCATCACGATCACCACCAGCACGCCGACGGCGATCAACGCGCCGGCCGACCTCCGCCGGCCGCGGAGCGTGCCCGTCAGGTGCCCGAGCGGCCGCTGGAAGACGGCCGCCAGCACCGCCGCGAGCAGCAGCGGCGAGGCGAAGGGCGAGACCACCCAGAGGAAGAGCCCGGTGGCGACGACAGCGAGGATTCCCAGTGTCATCCGCCCAGCGCGCGGACTGCGGCGAGCAGCGACGCGCTCCAACGGTCTGGCGGCGACGCGCTCCAACGGTGTGGCGACGGCGGGGCGCATTTGTGGCTGCACATCGAAGAGGTAGCCACGGGGCGCTACAGGCGGAATTGCGTTAGAAGCGGGGGCATGACCACCGGCGCCGCCTACCTGCACGGCACCTCACCGGCCGAGCAGGGACGGCTTTCGCTCTTGAACCGCCTGATGAACGACGCCGCCCTGCGCGAGCTTTCGCTGAAGGGCGGCGAAAAGATCGTCGACTTCGGCTGCGGCCTCGGCCAGCTCTCGCTGGAGATGGCCCGCGCCGCCGGGACCAGGCTGGTGGGAATCGAGCAGAGCGAGGAGCAGCTGGCGCGCGCCGAGCGGCATCCGCTGCTCGACCTGCGCCAGGGCGACGCGCAGCAGCCACCGCTGCGCGATGGCGAATGGGGCAGCTTCGACGTGGCCCACGCCCGCTTCGTGCTGGAGCACGTGCGCGACCCGCTCTCGGTGGTGCGACACATGGTGCGCGCCGTTCGCCCGGGCGGCCGCATCGTCCTGCAGGACGACGATCACGACGTCTTCCGCGCCTGGCCCGAACCACCCGGCTTCGCCGCTCTCTGGCGCGCCTTCCAGCGCAGCTACGATCGGCTGGGCTGCGATCCGTTCATCGGCCGCCGCCTCATCTCCCTGCTGCACGAGGCCGGCGCGTCGCCGGTGCGCTCCACCTGGATCTTCTTTGGCGCCTGCGCCGGAGAGCCGCGCTGGTCGGGCTTCGTGGAAAACATCCACAGCCAGCTCGCCGGCGCGCGCGGTGCGATGATCGCGGGCGGGCTGCTCGGCGCCGCCGAGATCGACTCCGCGCTGGCCGCGTTGCTCGAATGGTCGCGGCGCCCCGAGGCGGCGTTCTGGTATTCGATCTGCTGGGCGGAAGGAGCGCGGCGATGACGGCGCTGGAGAAGTGGGCGCGGGAAGTCTACGGCAAGGCGGTCGCGAAGCCGGGGGCCTTGCGCAAGGCGCTCTTCCAGACCTCCAGCGGCGTCGAGATCGAGCCTCTCTACGGGCCCGACGAGCCGCCGCCGTCGCTCGGCTTCCCCGGGCAGTACCCGTTCACGCGCGGCGTGCAGCCGACCATGTATCGCGGCCGCTTCTGGACCATGCGGCAGTACGCCGGCTTCGGCAGCGCCGAGCACACCAACGAGCGGTTCCACTATCTGCTCAAGTCGGGCCAGACCGGCCTCTCCACCGCCTTCGATCTGCCCACGCAGATGGGGCACGACTCCGACAGCCCGCGCGCCCGCGGCGAGGTGGGCCGCGTCGGCGTAGCTATCGACTCCATCGATGACATGGAGCGGCTCTTCAAGGGCATCGATCTGGGCCAGGTCTCCACCTCGATGACCATCAACGCCACCGGCGCCACGCTGCTCGCCCTGTACCAGGGGGTGGGCGAGGCACACGGGACCAAGGCGGCGGACCTCGTAGGCACCATCCAGAACGACGTGCTCAAGGAGTACATGGCCCGCGGCACGTACATCTACCCGCCCGGCCCTTCGATGCGGCTGATCACCGACACCTTCGAGTACTGCACGAAGAACATCCCCAAGTGGAACCCGATCAGCATCTCCGGCTACCACATCCGCGAGGCGGGCAGCACCGCGGCGCAGGAGATCGCCTTCACGCTGGGCGACGGCATCGCCTACGTGGACGCGGCGGTGCGGCGCGGGCTGGACGTGGACTCTTTCGCCGGGCGGCTCAGCTTCTTCTTCAACGTGCACAACAACTTCGTCGAGGAGGTGGCCAAGTTCCGCGCCGCCCGCAGGCTCTGGGCGCGGACGATGAAGGAGCGCTTCAAGGCGAAGGATCCGCGCTCCTGGACGCTGCGCTTCCACGCCCAGACCGCCGGCTCCACGCTCACCGCCCAGCAGCCCGACAACAACGTGGTCCGCGTGGCGCTGCAGGCGTTGGCAGCCGTGCTGGGCGGCTGCCAGTCGCTGCACACCAACGGTCGCGACGAGGCGCTCTCCCTGCCCACGGAGGCCAGCGCCCGCATCGCGCTGCGCACGCAGCAGATCGTCGCCTACGAGAGCGGCGTTTGCGACTTCGTCGATCCGCTGGGCGGCGCGTACGCGGTGGAAGCGCTCACCGACGAGCTGGAGGAGAAGGCGGTCGCGTACCTGCACAAGATCGACGAGATGGGCGGCATGGTGGAGGCGATCTCGCGGCAGTACCCGCAGCGCGAGATCGAGGACGCCGCCTACGCCGCGCAGAAAGAGATCGAGGAGAAGAAGCAGATCGTCGTCGGCGTGAACGAGTTCCAGAACGAAGGCGAAGCGGCTTTCGAGATGCTGCGCATCGATCCGCAGCTGGAGGAGCAACAGATCGCCCGCCTCAAGACCTTCCGACGCTCGCGCGACAACGCCGCGACCACGCGCTCGCTCTCGGAGCTGAAGCGTGCGGCAGAAGGGACCGAGAATCTGGTCCCGCGCATCGTGGCGGCGGTGAAGTCGCGCGCCACGCTGGGAGAGATCGCCAACTCCATGCGCGAGGTCTTCGGCGAGCACGGTCACTGAGGCCAGGCCTCACTCCAGCAGCGCGCGCGTCCTTTGGGCAATCTTCTGCCCATGCCAGCGCGCCAGCTGCGCGGCCGCGATCTTCAAGAGCCGGGTGCGCAGGTCCTGCTGCTCGCGGAGGAGCGCAGGCTTGCGCTCGAGCAGCGCGACGCGCACGTCGGTGTCGTGCAGCTCGCCCAGGGAAGCCTGCAGCGTCTTGAGGTCGCGGCTCAGCGCCACGACCTTCCGGGGCAACACCCTCTCCGACAGCTCGATCAGGTACCGCACCTGCTTCACGGAGATGCGCGCGCGATGCAGCGCCGGGGGAGACGGCCGGGCCCGTGCCGCTTCCAGCCGCTCGCCCAGCCTTCCCACGCGCTTGCGCACCACCTTGCGGGCGTGACCCCGCGAGACCGCCTTGGCGTCCAGGCTGATCAGCGCAGGGAGGGTCCGCCCGTGCCACCTGCGCAGTGCGAGCTGGAGGGCCTTCTCCGCCTTCGCGCACAGCGCCGCGCGCCGCCGCCGCAAGTCCTCGTCGCGCTCCTCGAACCAAACGACTTGCAATTGGAGATCCCGCACCTTGCCGAGGGCGTCCTGCAGCTCCTTCACGCCCGCGTCCAGGTCCCGTCGTCCCGACAGCCGCAATCCGGCGCGCACGCGGCGACACGCGACCCGGGCATCGTGGACTGCGTCCCGCGACGGCAGGAGCGGTTCTTGCTGCTCGATGGCGGCGAGATGCGGCGCCAGCATGGGACGCAAGGCTACTGCTACTCTTTGCCGCGTGCTCATCAGCGTCCTGTTGCCGGCCAAAGACGCCTCGGCCACCCTGCCCGAAGCTCTGCGCGGCGTACTTGCGCAGCGCCGGCCGCCGCCCTTCGAGGTGGTCTGCGTCGACGACGCTTCCGCCGACGCGACTCCCGCCCTGCTCGCGGCCGCGCAGACGGATCCCCGGGTTCGCGTCGTGCGCGGCGAAGGCCTTGGGCTGGTGGTGGCGCTCAACCTCGGCCTCGCCCACTGCCGCGGGGACCTGATCGCGCGCATGGACGCGGACGACCTCATGCATCCGGATCGGCTGCGGCTGCAAGCCGAAGCACTGGCGCAGGATGCGCGCCTCGGCGCGGTGGGCAGCCTGGTCCATTGCTTCCCCACGCCGCTCTCGCCCGGGCTGACGCGCCTGCAAGACTGGCTCAACCGGACCGTCACGCGGGAGCAGTGCCGCAACGGGCGCTTCGTCGAGGCGCCGCTGGTCCACCCCAGCACCATGTTCCGCCGCGAGGCGCTTGGCTCGGGCTGGGAGGACCACGGGTGGGCCGAGGATTGGGACCTGCTCCTGCGCCTGGTCGAGCAGGGCTGGGAGCTGGCCAAGGTGCCCGAGATGTTGCTCGAATGGCGCGATTCGCCTGGCCGGCTCACCCGCACCGGCGCCGCCTACGGCGAGGACCGCATGGTGCGGTTGCGGGCGCACTACCTCGCGCGCGGGCCGCTGCGCGGGCGCGAATTCGACCTCTGGGGCGCGGGACCCACCGGCAAGCGGCTGGCGCGCGAGTTGGAGCGGCATGGCCTGCGGCCGCGCTTTTTCTACGACGTGGACCGGAAGAAGCGGCTGGCGCGCGGCAGGCCGGTGCTGCTGGAGCGGGAGCTGCCGCCGCCGGGCGAGGCGCTGATGCTCTGCGCGGTAGGGGCGGCCGGTGCGCGCAAAGAGATCCGATCCGTCCTCGAGCTGCGGGGCTACGTAGAAGGCGCACATTTCCTCTTCGCCGCCTGATCCGGGGTCCGTGGAGGCTGTGGTATGACCGGAGCGCGTGGCCTCCCCCGGGTCCATCGCACGTCTGATCGCCGCGCGCCGCGTGCTGCCCGAGCCGGTGGTGCAGCGCCTGCAAGGCGAATCGAAGACGCGGACGTCCTTCCTGGGCGCGGTGCTGCGCGCGGGCGTGCCCGAGCCGGACCTCGTCTCGCTGCTCTCGGAAGAGCTCGGCATGCCCGGGGTCGATCTCTCCCGCACCACCATCGATCTCGACGTCCTCGACAGCATTCCGCGGGTGGTGGCCGAGTCGGACGTGGTGCTGCCGCTCTCGACCGACGGCGGCCGGCTGCACGTGGCCGTCAGCGGCGGCGCGAGCGAGCACGCCGTGCTCGAGGAGTTGCGCTTCATCACCGGGCAGGAGGTGTCGCCCTACGCCGCGCTGCCGGGACCGCTGGAGCGGGCCATCGCCGCGGCCTACGACACGAAGGAGCGCGGCGAGCGTTACTGGCGCGGCCCGGGCCTCTTGGCCGACGCGGACGCGGGCGTGGCCGTGGTGCTGCCCGGCAACAAGCCGGGAACTCTGGCTCACCCAGGCACCGACGAGGTGCTCGCCGCCACGCAGGAGCTGGAGGAGCTGCGCGGCGACGAGTTCGCGGTGGAAGTCGGCGACGACGAGGAAGGCGAGGTCGAGGTGCTGCACGCGGTGCAGATGCGCACCGGCCCGGCACGCATCCTGGTTGTCGACGACGATCCGGACATCCTGCGGCTGTTGGAGAAGGCGCTGGTGTCGGCGGGCTACCAGGTGACGCAGGCCCGCGACGGACGCGAGGCGGAGGAGAAGCTCAAGACCAGTCGCTACGACCTGGTGCTGTTGGACGCCATGCTGCCGCACGTGCACGGCTTCGAGATCTGCGCGCGGCTCAAGGCCAGCGCGCGCACCCGCAGCATCCCGGTGATCCTCGTGTCCGCCGTCTACCGCGGGTGGCGCTATGCGCACGACGCCCGGGAGGCCTTCGGCGCGGACGATTTTCTCGAAAAACCCTTCCACCTGCCCGAATTGCTGCGCAGGGTGCAGGCCCGGCTTACCGGTGGGCCGGCGGGGGCTCCCAGCGACCAGTCCGAGCAGCTCTACCAGGAAGGCATGAGCCTCCTGGAGGCGAAGAAGCTGCCCGAGGCGCGCGCCCTGTTCGAGCGGGCGGTGAAGCAGGACGCCCAGTCGCCCCGGGCGCACTTCGCGCTGGGAAGGGCTTTGCACGAGCAAGGCGACATCTTTCCCGCAATCACCGCGTACGAGCACGCGGTGGAGCTGCGTCCCAACCTCTTCCCCGCGCTGCGCGCCCTTGCGGCGCTCTACGAGCAGAAGGGCTTCCGGCGGAAAGCGGTGGAAGCGCTGGAGCGGGCGGTGCACGCATCTCCGGACAGGAAGACTCGCGAGGAGATGCGGCGGCGGCTCTTGCGGCTATTGTAGGGCGATGGATCCGCGCGCCGGCGTCACGCCGTCCATCCGCAACTTCGCCCAGGCCATCGATCGGCAGCGCCAGGCGCTGGAACGGATTCCGCTGCTCGACGTCGCGCGGGCAGATCTGACGGAGGTCGCGTGCGCGCTCGACGAGGCGGAGGCCGCAGCGCTGGCCGTGGCCGCTGGCGAGGAGATGGAGAGGTTCGCCGAGGCGGCGCGCGCGGTCTCCATACCGGTGCTGCGCGCCGACGTACTCTCCGAGGAGTTCCGGATCTACGAATCGCGCGCTTCCGGCGCCGACGCGGTGCTGCTCGCGGGGACAGTGCCACAAGAAGTGCTCTCGCGGCTGGTGCGGGCAGCGACCTCGACGCACATGGCGGCCTGTGTCTCCTGCGACTCCGCCGAAGAGCTGGAGCGCGCGGTGGCAGCCCGCGCGCCGGTGGTTGCGTTGCCGCCTTCCCTCCTCCATCTTGAGGTTGCCCCCCGCACACTGGTCCTCTTGCTCTCGTTCGACGCGGCAGCGAGGGGGCGGGCGGATGCCGCGCTGGATCGCTCGCTGGAGGACGCGGCCGCCTTCCGCGCCGCGCTGGAAGAGGAGTCCTGAGCACAAATGCCCCCGCCCTTCCGCAAGCACGTCTTCGTCTGCCTCAACGAGCGGCCTGCCGACTCGCCGCGCGGGGACTGCACGCGCAAGGGGTCGCCGGACCTGCTCAAGAAGCTCAAGAACGCGCTGCGCGCCCGCGGGCTCGACGAGGCCATCCGGGCCAACAAGGCGGGCTGCCTCGACAACTGCGAAAACGGATGCTCGGTGGTGGTCTACCCGGAGGGGGTCTGGTACGGCCACGTCACCGAGGCCGACGTGGAAGAGATCGTGGAGAAGCACCTGATCGGCGGCGAACCCGTGCAGCGGCTCCGCCTCTACGACAAGAAATAGTTTCGGGGACACCATACGTAACCTTCCGTAAGGTGTCCCCGAAACTCAATTCAGGAAGCGGGAGCCGTCGCGTAGCCTGCGCACCTTGGCCCGCAAGGCGGCGGCGTCGGAGGCCTTCGGTTCCAGCTCGAGCACTCTTTCCAGATCCGCGGCGGCCGCCAACTCGCCACCGAGCTGTTCGCGAAGCTCGGCCCTCTCCCGCAGGCCGCGCACGTTGGCGGGCTGCAGCAGGAGCAACCGGTCCACCGCGCTGAGCGCGCGGGGCATGTCCTTCCGCTCCTGGTACACCGAGCGCAAGTTCTCCAGCATGCGGACCAGGATCTCCCGCGGCTCCGCGGCGCGCAGGATGCGGGGATCGAACTTGACTTGCTGGCCCAGCGCCGATGCCAGCCGCTGCTTGAGCTCGGGCAGGCCCAGCAGCTGGCCGCGGTGGAACGTATCCACCACCAGCTCGCCGCCGTCGAGCTGCACCTTGCAGAGAAAGTGGCCCGGGAACGCCACTCCGTCGACGCGCAGGCCGCAGCGGTGGCCCACCTCCATGTAGACGATGGAGAGGGTGAGCGGGATGCCCATGCGCCGGTCCAGCACCTCGTTGAGGAAGCTGTTGCGCGGGTCGTAGTAGTCCTCGCGGTTGCCGGCGAACCCCAGGTCGTGGAAGAGCACCGTGTTCAGCCGGCCCACCCGCCGCTCCGGGCTGGCCCCGGCAGGCACCCCGGACTGCACGCGCGCGGCCAGCTCGTCCAGCTGCCGCAAATACCGATCCTCCTCGAGCTGTGGATACTCCTCGCGCGCCACCGCCAGCGCGGCCCGCGCCAGATCGACGGGATGCTGCGCCAGGGCGCGCGACAGCAACCGCCGGGAGAGGTCTGCTCCGTCCACCCCGCCAATCTAGATCAGAACGCCTCCTGGATCAGCCGCTCGAAGTCCACCTGCGTGACGGGGCGCGGATTGGACTGGTGGCAGGCGTCGGCCAGCGCCTTCTCCACGATGCGCGGGAACATCTCCCGCGTCACTCCGGCCTGGGAGAGCCTGCGCGGCAAACCACACTCGCCCCGCAGGTCGTCCACCAGCTCGACGCAGAGGTGCGCCCGCTCCTGCACGCTCATCTTCGGATCGGCGCCGAGCGCGACCGCCGCGGTGGCCAGCCGCTCCTCGGCGGCCATGCGGTTGAAGTTGATCACCGCCGGCAGCATCAGCGAATTGGCCAGGCCGTGATGCGTTCCGGCCACCGGCGTGAGCGCATGGGCCAGCGAATGGCAGGCGCCCAGGCCCTTCTGGAAGGCGATGGCTCCGAACGCGCTGCCCAGCAGCATCTGCTCGCGCGCTTCCAGGTCGCGGCCGTTCTGCACCGCCCGCTTGAGGTGGCCGGCGATGCGGCGCAGGCCGTCGATGGCGATGGCATCGGCCAGCGGATGCTCGCCCCGCGCCACGTACGCTTCCAGGTTGTGCGTGAGCGCGTCCATGCCGGTGGCGGCGGTGACGAAGGGCGGCAACCCCACCGTCAGCTCCGGATCGAGGATGGCCACCTTGGCCATCAGGTAGGGCGAGAAGATCACCGTCTTGGTGCCGTCGATCACCAGCACCGTGCTGCGGCCCACCTCGCTGCCGGTGCCCGCCGTGGTGGGCACCTGGACGATGGGCGGCACCTCCGCGGTGATCTTCGCATCGCCGCCCTTGGCGTCGTCGTACTGCGCGAGCGGCGGCTGGTGGTGCGCCAGCAGCGCCACCGCCTTGGCCATGTCCAGCGAGGCGCCGCCGCCGACGCCGAGCACGCTGTCCGCCTTGGCCCCGCGGTATGCCTCACCCCCGCGGATGGCGTCGGCGTCGGTGGGATTGGCCTCGAACTCGCTGAAGACCTGCGCCTTGATGCCCGCCTGTTCCAACAGCGGAGTGACGAAGCGCAACAGGCCGGCCTTCAGGATTCCCTTGTCGGTCACCAACAAAGGCCGCGTCGCTCCCACCCGCTTCAGCTCGTCCGGCAACCGCTGGATCGCCCCTTTCCCGTAGACGATCCGGGTGGGGAAACTCATTACGCTCGCCATGCCACGCTCCTCAGATGATTTCGAAGTACCGCTCCAGCTCCCACCTGGTCACCGCGCTCTCGAACTGCCGGCACTCCCAGTCCCGGGTGCGCACGTAGTGATCCACGAACGTCTCGCCCAACAGTTCGCGCGCTTCCTTCGATTCCGCGAGCCGCGCGGTCGCCTCCCGCAGCGATCCCGGCAGTGGTTCGGCCTTGGCCTCGTAGCCGTTGCCCCGCGTCTCCGGCGGCAGGGCCATCTCGTGCTCGATGCCGTAGAGCCCCGACGCCACGCTCGCAGCCATGGCGATGTAGGGGTTCATGTCTGCCGCGGCGAAGCGGTACTCCACCCGGGTGGAAGAAGGCGACCCGGGAATGACCCGCAAGGCCGTGGTGCGGTTCTCCACGCCCCAGGTGGCGAGCGTCGGCGACCAGGCGCCGCGAACCATCCGTTTGTACGAATTGACGGTGGGGGCGATGAGCGCGGTGAAGGCGGGCATCAGCGCCACCTGTCCGGCCACGTAGTGCTGCATCACCTTGCTCATCCCGTTGGGCCCGCGGGCGTCGTGGAACACAGGCTCGCCCCCCGCCGACCAGAGCGACTCGTGCAGGTGTCCCGAGCAGCCCGGCAGGTCCTTGTTCCACTTCGCCATGAAGCAGGGCATCACGCCGTGGCGCGCGCAGATCTCCTTGGCGGCGGTCTTGAAGAGCGCGGCCTTGTCGGCGGCGCGCAGCAGCGAATCGTAGCGGATGGCCGCCTCGTAGACGCCCGGCCCCGTCTCGGTGTGGAAGCCCTCCACCTCGATGTCGAAGGCGTCGAGGCTATCTTGAAGGTCGTGGACCAGCGGCGCGTTCTCGGAGGCGCGCAGCCAGGAGTACCCGAACATGCCCGGGCTCAGCGGCGTCAGGTTGCCGTAGCCCTTCTCGCGCACCGACTGCGGCGTCTCCTTGAAGAGGAAGAACTCGTACTCGCAGGAGCACTTGACCGAGAAGCCCAGCGACCGCGCCTTCTGCTCCACCCGCTGCAGCACCTGCCGCGGCGAGACGGGCACCTCGAAGTCGAGCAGGAACGCCGCGGTACCCTCTTCCCAGGGGATGCGGCGGTAGGTCGAGAGATCGACGCTGGCATGTGTGTCGGGGTAGCCGCTGTGCCACCCGGTGACGGCGGAGTTGTCGTAGAGCACGTCCCCGCTGTCCCACCCGAAGATCACGTCGCAGAACCCCAGCCCGCCTTCGGCCACGCCCCAGAACTTGTCCAGCGATACGTACTTGCCGCGCAGGACGCAGTCGATGTCGAAGCCGCCCAGCTTCACCCTGCGGATGCCGTGCCGCTTGAACTCATCGCGCAGGTGCTCGACCTGCGCTGCCCGGGGTTTGGCCGTCTCCATGCCGTCCAGCGTGGGGGTGGTGCCACTGCGCGTCAAGGGTGTCCGGGTTAGATTGTGACGAGCATGCAGGACGCCCTGTCCACTCCCCGACTCCTGGTCGTCCAGACCGGCACCACGGCGCTGCACGGCGACTACCCGCGCTGGTTCGAGCGCGCGCTGGGGCGTGAGTTGCCCGTGGTCCGGGCGCACCAAGGCGAGCGGTTGGGGCCGGCGCTCGATCGAGTGCGGCCCCACGGCATCATCGTCACCGGCTCGCCGCTCAGCGTGATGGAGGAGGCGCCGTGGATGCTGCAGCTCGGGGCAGATCTGCTGCGAATCGGCGCGCGCGGCACGCAGGTCCTCGGCGTCTGCTTCGGCCACCAACTGCTCGGCAAGGTGGCTGGCGGCGCCGTGGTGCAGAACCCGCGCGGGCGGGAAATCGGCACCGTGCGCGTGCGGCTCACCGACGCAGGGCTAAAGGACCCGCTCTTCGCCTGGGCAGGGACGCCCGAAATCCACGTGCAGGCCACGCACATGGACGCGGTGGATCCGCCGCCTGCGGGCGCGGTGCTGCTCGCCTCCAACGAGAACTGCGCGGCGCAGGCCTTCCGGCTGTCAGAGACCGTGGCGGGAGTGCAGTTCCATCCCGAGCTGTGGGCGGAGGCGATGCGGGACCTCATCCTCTCCCGCCGCGAGAAGCTGGCAGTCGAAGGCTGGGACGTGGAGGCGCTGCTCGGGGAGGTCCGCGAAGTCGACGCCGGCGCCATCCTCCACGCCTTCGCAAGCCAAGCCGCGCACTCCTAGCTGTCCTTAAATTCGGGGACACGATACGTAATTCGTCCGACCCGGCGGCCAATGTCCGTAGGACGAATTACGTATCGTGTCCCCGAATTTCTAGCTGTCCTTGCCGAGCAGGTGCTCGATGCAGGCGTCGACGCGGCGGCGGAAGTCCTCGTCTCCGCCGATGAACTGCAGGCCCGCTCCGGCCGTCTTGCCGGTCTTTTGGGCCTCGTCCGCGCTCACGCACTGCACCACTTCCGCTTGCGTCTTGGCCGGCGCGTGTCCGTCGGGCAGCTCCAACAGGAGCTCCACCACCTCGCGCACCGGCGGCGGGTTGCGCGTGGCCACGAAGATGCCGCCGCGGCTGATATTCTCGGAGTGCGCGACGAGGAACTCGCGCGGGGACGACCAGCCGATCTGCAGCCGGGTTGGCGCCCGCGCGAACGCGCGCTGGCTGGCGACCGGTTCGACGTCGGCCGCGGGACGCCCTCCCTGCGCCTCCGGCGAGGGCGCCACCGCGCCCTTGAAGCCGCGGGCCGCGAGCAGGGCATCCAGCCCCGCGCGGGCGTCTTTCGAGAGCGGCTCGAACTGGACCCAGAAGCCGGCTTCCTTCCCCTGTCCCGCGGCCTGGACGCGCTCGGCCACGGTACCTGCCGCCTCGAAGGGGCGCGCGCCGCCCGGCAGGGTCAGCGCGACGGTCACTTTCGACCCTTCCTTGGGGGCGACCAGGCAGCGGACGAACACGCCGCCCGGTCCGATGCGGCTGGAGGTGGTCTGCATGGCGAGACCACCGCCGGTGAAGCGAACCGGTACGACCAGCTGCAGGGTGGGCGAAGTCATGCGGAGCGGTCACAGTAGCACGGGAATCTCGCGGTGAGGCTCCATCCCCTCGAGCCGCGCGGCGCAGCGGATCGCGCCCAGGCGCACGCCGGCATCCGCCGCGCGCCGCAGCGCCCGCGCGAAGGCGGGGTCGATCGATTCGTCTGCCCGCACGGCGTGCACGTCTTCGCGCTGCGCGCAGAGCACCACGGCGGTGCGGCGGCCCTTGCGGGCAAGGCGCGTGAGCAGCAGGACATGGCGCAGGCCGCGCAGCGTGGGAGCGTCGGGGAAGAGCGCCACACCGTCGCGGGCCGCGCCCACCGACTTCACCTCGCAGAGCACCTCGCCGGGCTGCAAGAGCAGATCGATGCGGCTCGCACCCACCGCGATTTCGCGCCGGGCGGCGAGGAGCCCCCAGGGCAAGAGCCCCCCTTCCAGCGCCGCAGCCACCAGCCTCGGCGCGCCGGCGGGATCGAGTGAGACCCAGGTCCCGGCGCCGGACTGCGCCAGCAGCGCCGTGAAGCGCGTGCGCCGCAGCGGCCCGCGCGCCGCCACCACCGCCACCCGGCGCCCGGGCAAGAGCAGATCCAGGCACCGCCCCCGATCGGGCACGTGCGCCTCGATGGTGCGCCGTCCCAGGCGGCAGACGGCGAGGAAGCGGTTGGGCCGCTCGATCAGCACCGCCTCGCGCGCCTCGCCCGGCCAGCGGTGCGGAATCAGCATCGGGACGGTTGAATAACCTCCCGGCGCTCGCGTCGGAAGCGGCATCTTCATGGACAGCGCCTCTCCGCTTTGGTACCGAGACGGCCCTTGGAACTGATCCGCCTGGAAGGCGCCGTCATCGGCTACAAGACGCCGCTTCTCCCTCCCCTCGATCTGGCCGTGCGCGCCGGCGCGACGCTCGGCGTGCTTGGGCCCAACGGCGCCGGCAAGACCGCGCTGCTCAAGTCGCTGCTGGGTCTCTTGCCTCTGATGGGCGGACGGCGCGTGTGTCCCCAGGGCCGGGCGCCGCGCGTGGGCTACGTGCCGCAGCGCGACCGGCTGGACATAAGCTGGCCCCTCACGGTCCTCGACGTGGTGTTGATGGGCCGGGTGTGCATGATCGGCCCCATCCGCCGCTATACCGCGCGCGATCGCAGCGCGGCGCGCGACGCCCTTCAGGAAATCGGCGTCGGCGACCTCGCCGATCGCCCCCTCTACGCTCTCTCGGGCGGGCAGCACCAGAAAGTGCTCATCGCCCGCGCCATCGCCGCCGAGCCCGAGCTCTTGGTGCTGGACGAACCGACCAGCGCCATGGATCCCGCCGCCGAGCGCATGCTGCTCGAGTTGGTGGCCCGTCTGAAGCAAGCGCACAACCTCAGCGTCGTGCTGGTCACCCACCAGCTCACCGCGGTGGCCGGCTTCGCCACCGACGTGGCGCTGGTCGACCGCGAGCGCCGGCTCTTCCAGGTGGGGCCGGCGCACGAGATGATCGATCCGCAGCGCCTGGGTCAGCTCTACGGCCGCGAGGTGCGCGTGGCCCAGGTGGGCGGCCAGACGGCGGTGGTGATCGGCGACGGAGCCGCGAAGTGAGCGACTTCTCCGACTTCTGGGCGGGCCGCGATCTCTGGCGCGAGCCGATGATCGCCGGCATCCTGGCCGGTGCCATCCTCGGCTACATCGGCGTGTTCATCGTGCTCAAGCGGATGGTGTTCGTCTCCGCCGCGTTGAGCGAGATCTCCGGCGTGGGCGTGGCCTTCGCCTTCTGGCTGGGAGCGGTGATGGGTGTCAATCCGCACCAGCACGCGGAGGTTCCCGTCCTCCTCGAGGCCACCTGGTTTTCGCTGCTTTTCGCCTGCGCCGCCGCGGCGCTCTTCTCCTTCCAGCCGGGGCACCGCAAGCTGGCGCCCGAGACGATCGTCGGCCTCGGCTACATCATCGCCAGCGCGCTGGTCCTGGCCATCTTGAACAGCCCGCGCATCGCGCAGGAAGCACACGCGGTGGGAGACATCCTCTTCGGCAACGCCGTCACCGTGCCGCGCTCGCAGATCTACGCTCTCGCCGCCGCCTCGCTTGCCGCGGTGGTGGTGCACGCGCTCTTCTTCAAGGAATTGCTCTTCGTCAGCTACGACCCCGAGACCGCGGTCGTACAGGGCGTCGGGGTGTTCAAGTACGAGCTGCTGCTCAACCTGGCCACCGCGGTGGTCATCTCGGTTGCAACCCGCGCGGTGGGCGCGCTGCCCGTCTTCGCCTTCACCGTCATCCCGGCGGCGGCAGCGCTGATGATCACCGAACGGCTGCGCTCGACCATCGTCCTCTCTGTGACCTTCGGCGTAGTGGCGGCGGCGCTGGGTTATTACGCCAGTTGGGTCGAGCAATTGCCCACCGGCGCGAGCATGGTGGTGGTGGCATCGCTCTTCCTCGTGCCGGGGCTTCTGAAGATCCTCCGGCGCAACGCCGTCTAGGCTGGAAGATGAAGATCGCTCTTCTGCTCTTCCTGCTGGCAGCCCCTGTCGCGGCACAGCAGGGCGATGGCGGCGTGTCCGATGCCGAGCTGCAGAAAGAGCTCGAGAAAGCCATCCAGTCCGACCAGGCCGCGGCGAAGCAGCAGGGTCAGAGCGCGCAGCAGACGCCCGCGCCCTCTGCACCGCCGGCAGCCACCTCCACCGACGCGACGCCGCAAACGCCGCCGCGCGGGACGCAGAGCCTCAACCCCGACATCAGCGCCATCCTCGACGCGGACATTGGCTACCAGCGCCGTGCGCCGCAGTTCCAGAGCGGCGACGACCCCAACCTGGGGGCGTCCGGCGGCAGGCACGCGGTGGGATTCACCGCCCAGGAGGTGGAGCTGGCCCTCTCCGCCATCGTCGACCCGTATTTCCGCGGCGACATCTTCCTCACCATTCCCAACCTCGAGGGCATCGAGGTCGAGGAGGCCTTCGCCACCACCACCAGCCTGCCCTGGAGCCTCCAGATCAAGGCGGGCAGCTTCCGCAGCGCATTCGGACGCCAGAACGGACAGCACCTCCACATCCAGGACTTTACCCGGCGGCCGCTGATCAATGCCGCCTTTCTCGGCGGGGACGGGCTGCGCGGCCCCGGCGTCCAGGTGAGCTGGCTGGCCCCGCTGCCGTTCTTCCTCACGCTGTACGGCGAGGCACTCTCC
>DASRTX010000249.1:0-10263 GCA_035655715.1 Myxococcales bacterium
AGCCGGAGCGGTCCGCGAACCAGCCACGGAGCGAGCACGCCCCAGGCCAGCGCCGAGCCCAGCAACATGCTCGAGGCGATCTGCAGCCCCACCACCATGCCGACTCCGTAGAGCAGCGGGCTGGTGCTGATGCCGATTCCCAGCGTCTCCATGGGGATGCCGGAGATCGCGCCCGGAATGGGGAGCGTCCCCGGGATGAGGGAGGGATGGCCGTCGCG
This sequence comes from Myxococcales bacterium, assembly GCA_035655715.1. Lineage (GTDB taxonomy): Bacteria > Myxococcota > Myxococcia > Myxococcales > 40CM-4-68-19 > 40CM-4-68-19. The sequence continues at coordinate 219 of DASRTX010000249.1, forward strand.
GAACCAGCCGAGCACGGCGCCGGCGATCCCTCCTTGGACCAGGGGCCGGGTGCGCTCGCGCGCGGCGCCGGCGTCCCGGTGCAGAGCCTCGATCACCTCGGCGGTGGCGACCGAGGTGGGAAACGGCAGCTTCTCCTCTTCCAGCAGCCGGTGGCGCAGCGCCGCGCCGAGCAGGATGCCCAGGATGGCGAGTACGAAGCCCCAGACCGCGATTCCCCAGGCCGGCACGGGACGCCCGAGGAGCTCCAGCGCGGGAATGGATCCCAGGAGGCCGGCCGCTGCCGGAACCGCGGCCACCGCGGTGGCTACCGTTTGCGCGGTATTGTTCTCCAGCCGGGACAGCCGCCCGGAGACCAGCGCGAAGGCGAGGATGGATGCGGTGACGTGGCCGCCATCCCAGATGCCGGTCTTCAGCCCCATGTAGAGGTTGGCCACGCAGAGGAGCGCGCCCACCAGCAGGCCGGAACCCACCGCCCGCAGCGTCAACTCCGGGCCGGATCGGTCGGGCGGCATCCAGCGGCAAGGTAACACGCGTGCGCTTTCCTTCCAGAAACCGTCGCGCCGTGGGAAACTTGCTGCGGTGAAGGACAGGTTCACACCCACGCTGCCCGCCGAGCCGCCCCGCGGGAAGAGCGGAGACTGGGTCGATCCCGACGAGCTGGCGCCGGGGGATCGCGCCGGCGAGTACTTGATCCTCGGGCGCATCGCCTCGGGCGGATGCGGCACCGTCTACACGGCGGAGCACCGCGTGCTCGCGCGCAGGGCGGCCGTGAAGGTGCTGCACAGCCAGCTGGCCAGCTCGCCGGAAATGGTGGAGCGATTCGTTCGCGAGGCGCGCGTGGTCAACCACATCCGCCATCCGAACATCGTGGACATCTACGACTTCGGCGAACTCGAGGACAAGCGGCCCTACTTCGTGATGGAGCTCCTCGAAGGCTCGAGCCTGGGGAGCATCGTGGAGCGCCGAGGACGCCTCACGCCCGCGCAGGCGCTCGGCTACCTGGAGCCGGTCTGCGACGCGCTCGCGGCGGCGCACGCGGCGGGAGTGGTGCACCGCGATCTCAAGGCCAGCAACGTGGCGGTGGCCCGGGACGGCGACCCGCCGCGCGTGAAGCTGCTCGACTTCGGCATCGCCAAGCTGATGCGCAGCGCGCCCGGCGAGCGCGGCATCACCGCGGTCGGACAACGCATCGGCACGCCTCACGCCATGGCCCCGGAGCAGATCCGCGGCGAGGCGGTGGACCAGCGCGTGGACATCTACGCGCTCGGGGTCCTGCTCTACCAGCTGCTCACCGGCCGGTACCCGTTCATCTCCTCGGACGCGGTGGAGCTGGAACGGCTGCACGTGGAGGCGCCGCCGCCGCGGCCCAGCGCGCTGGCGCCGGTGTCCGCGGAGATCGACGCGGTGGTGTTGCGCTGCCTGGAGAAGCGGGCCAACCGGCGCTTTCCCAACGTCTCCGCCTTCGCCGAAGCGCTGCGCGCCGCGGTGGCGGGCAAGCGCACCGCGGGCAGCTCGGGGCGCCAGGGCGTGGCCATCAACGTCGATCTCCGCATCACCGGCGACGAGGACGAGTCCCTCCTCGCCAGCCTGGTGCAGCTCCTCGACGAGACCGAGTTGCAGCTGCTCGACGCGGGCTATGCCCTCTATCTGCAGACGGGCAGCGCCCTCCTGGGCGTGAAGCCGCTGCCCGAGGACTCGGTGGCCGCCCGCAAGGAGCGCGAGGCCGCCATCGCCCTGGGCAGGAGGCTGTTGTCGCCCATGTCGGTCGCCGGAGCAGATTCCCGACTGCGCCTCGGGGTCCACGTCCATGTGGACGCGGCCGAGGTCCGGGACGGCGAGGTGATGGGCGGCCCCCTGGTGGACGTGGAGTCGTGGCTTCAACCCGGCGAGGGGGAACTTCGCGTCACGCCCTCCGCCAGCGAGGATCTGGACGGGTAGTGAGAAGGCCCACCCCACCCCCCGGGGTCACACTTCAGAAGTGATTGAACCCCCGAGGTTTTCCGACCTAGGATGGCGGCGGGGGTTGTTGTTTTGTCGAAGCCGCAAAGCGAGAGCGCGCGGAGCGAGCCCAGGCGTTTGCGCCTGTTCGTGGCGGGCGAGGGCCGGTTCAGCACGCACCAGTTGCCGGAGTCCGGCCAGGTCAGCATCGGCCGCGATGCCGCTTGCGACCTGGTCATCGACGACGCCACGGTGGCGCCGCGCCATGCCTTGCTGTCGATGGGGCCCCGGGTCCGCATCGCGGATCTGGAGAGCGGCCTTCCCACCACCGTCGGACAGGAGCGGGTGGCCGCGGGCTCGCCGGTGGAGGTGGCGCCGGGCGACATCCTCCACCTCGGCGGCGTGATCATCATGGTGGAGGGTCGCGGAAGCGCACCGCCCCGCCGCATCCTTCCCCACGGCTACTTCGAGCTGCGGCTGGAGGAGGAGTGCCACCGGGCCGCGCGCTACCACGCCACCTTCGCCCTTCTCCGCGTCGCCTGCGATCCGGCCTGCCCGGCGGAGGTCATCGAGGAGGTGCTGGCCAGCTCGGTGCGCCTGGTCGACATCGTGGCGCAGGACGGGCCGGCCCAGTACGAGCTGCTGCTGCTGGACGCCGGCGCGGAGGACATCCCGCTGGTGGTCTCGCGGCTCGAGGCGCATCTCGCCGAGCGCGGCGCCGGGCCCCGCATCTGGGTGGCGCTCTACCCGCGAGACGGGCGGAGCCCCGACGCGCTCTTGGCGCGCGCCAGCAGCGGCGACCCCGCGATCCGTACGCCGGCGGAGGAACCTCCCCCTGCCGAGGGCGCGATGCAGGATCTCTACCGCATGGTGGCGCGCATCGCCTCCAGCGACATCAGCGTGCTGATCTTCGGCGAGACGGGCGTGGGCAAGGAGCGGCTGGCCGAGGCGGTGCACAAGAACTCGCGCCGCGCCGCGCGTCCCTTCCTGCGCCTCAACTGCGCCGCGCTCACCGAGACGCTGCTCGAGAGCGAGCTCTTCGGCTACGAGAAGGGCGCCTTCACCGGCGCGGCCAACTCCAAGGCCGGTCTGCTCGAGTCCGCCGAAGGCGGAACCGTCTTCCTCGACGAAGTGGGCGACATGCCGCTCACCACCCAGGTGAAGCTGCTCCGCGTGATCGAGGAGCAGAAGGTCCGCCGGGTCGGCGCGGTCCGCCCCACCGAGATCGACGTCCGCTTCGTCGCCGCCACCAACCGGGATCTGGAATTGGAGGTGCAGCGGGGAAGCTTCCGCAAGGACCTCTTCTTCCGGCTCAACGGCATCTCCTTCGTCATCCCCCCGCTGCGGGAGCGGCTGGACGAGATCGAAGGCCTGGCGCGGCTGCTCGTCTCCGATGCCTGCCGGCGGATGGGCCGCGCCGCCGAGCCGGAGCTGTCGCCGGAGGTGCTGGCGTTGCTGCGCCAGTACCCCTGGCCGGGGAACATCCGCGAGCTGCGCAACGTGATCGAGCGGGCGGTGCTGCTCTGCGCCGACTCCACGCTGACGCTCGCGCACCTGCCGGCCGAGAAGATGTCTTCCCATTTCGCGGCGCGGAAGCCCGACTACGGCCCGGCGCCGCTGCCCACGCCCCTTCCGCCGCTGGCGGTGCCCTCGCCCGTGCCGGCGTTGCTGCGCGGGAGTCCGATGGCTCCCGCCGAGCTGCGCGAGCAGTTGGCGCAGGCGGAGCGGCAGCGCATCGTCGACGCCCTCACACGCTGCGCCGGCAACCAGACCGAGGCCGCCATCTCGCTGGGGATCTCCCGGCGCACCCTGGTCAAGCGGCTCTCCACCTTCAACATCCCGCGGCCGCGCAAGCGGCAGGCTCCGGAGCCTTAGCGCCATGCCGCGGTCCATCGACAGGCTGGAGAAGACCACCTCGGCCCCCGCGCCGCAGAGACCCGCGCTGGACAGGGCACCTTTCCTGTTGGTGCTCTCCGGCCCCCAGGTCGGCGAGCTGCACAGGCTGGCGCCGGACGCGCTCACGGTCATCGGGCGGGGCGACGCCGATCTGCGCGTCGAGGACGACGGCGTCTCCCGGCGGCACTGCAGCATCCAGCCTCGCGGCAAGGGGGCGGTTCTGGTCGATCTGGGCAGCGCGAACGGCACCTTCGTCGAGGGAGAGCGCGTGCGCGAGCGGGTGCTCTCGAGCGAGGATCGCTTCCAGATCGGCACCACCACCACGCTCAAGTTCAGCATCGCCGACGAATTGGAGGCAGGCGTCCAGCGCAAGCTGGTGGAGGCGGCGCTGCGCGAGCCCCTCACCGGGCTCTACAACCGCCGCCATTTCCAGGAGCGCTTCGCCGCCGAGGTGGCGGTGGCCCATCGGCACGGGCGTCCGCTCTCGCTCCTGATGGTGGACGTGGACCATTTCAAGCGCGTCAACGACCGGTATGGGCACCTTGCCGGCGACGAGGTGCTCAAGTCGGTGGCTCGGGCGCTGGCCCAGGGAATCCGCATCGAGGACATCCTGGCGCGGTTCGGCGGCGAGGAGTTCGTGGTGCTGGCGCGCGAAGCGGCGGCGGCCGAGGCGATGGCCCTGGCAGAGCGCCTGCGGCAGCTGGTGGAAGTGGCGCAGACCCGCTGGGAGAGCGGCCACGACGTGCCGGTGGGCATCTCGGTGACGGTGAGCGTCGGGGTTGCGCAACTGGGCGCCGAGCAGACCGAGCGCGATTTGTTCGAGCGCGCGGACAACGCAGTCTACAAGGCGAAGAAAGGCGGGCGGAACCGGGTGGTGCTCAGCGGTCCGATCCCGGCCCGGGCGCCTGCGCGGAAGGCCCGCCGACAAGGGAGTTGACGCTTCCCGCCCTTCCGTGGGTTCCTTGCAGCACGCCCAACACGCGCCCAAACCACGAGGCCCTCAGCACATGGCGAAGACGGTCGATCCGAAAGCGCGCACCATCGTCACCGAGCCCTCCACCACCCCCGGCGTCCTGCCGCGTGGCTCGTTCCTCCTGGTGTTGGCGGGTTCGCGCTTCGGCGAGGTCTACAAGCTCCACCCCGGCCGCGTGTTGCGCGTCGGCCGCGGCGAGGAGGTGGACATCCGCCTCGACGACGAGGGCATCTCGCGCGTGCACTGCAGCCTGGAGGCGCGCGGACCGCAGGCCGTCCTCCGCGATCTGGGAAGCCAGAACGGCAGCTATGTCGGCGGCGAGCGCGTGACCGAGCGCGTCCTCGTGGACGGCGATCGGGTGCAAGTCGGGGTGTCCACCACCTTCAAGTTCGCCTGGGCGGACGAGGTCGAGGTGAACTACCAGCGCAGGCTGGCCGAGATCGCGCTGCGCGATCCGCTGACCGGCGTCTACAACCGCCGCCACTTCGGCGAGCGTCTGTCCGCGGAGCTGGCCGCCGCGCGCAGGTACCGGCGCCCGGTTGCAGTCGTCCTCGCGGACATCGACCATCTGGGGCAGGTCAACGAGCTGCACGGCCGGCCCGCCGGCGACGAGGTGCTACGCGCGGCCGCGCTGGTGCTGGAGAGCCTGGTTCGCGGGGGCGACGTCGTGGCCCGGATCGGCGGAGACGAGTTTGCCTTGCTCCTGCGCGAGACCGATCTGGCGGGTGCCCAGGCGCTCGCCGAGCGGCTGCGCGATGCGGTTGAGCGGCTTCGCACCCGCTTCGGCAGCCGCGAGATCGCCGTGACCGCGACGGTGGGAATCGCCGTCGACGTGCCCGAGCCGCGCAGCAGCGGCAAGACGCGCGACCTGGTGGCCAGCGCAGAGCGCGCGCTCGAGCGCGTGAAGGAACACGGCGTCAACCGCGTCGGAAACTGAACCGCGCGACCCGAGCGCGTCGGCCAATCAACAGGCAGGAGTGCGGACGCCGTAGCGACGCCCCGCGGCTCGGGTCGAATCGTCGGGTCCGGATGGTATGGTCTTGCGCGGCGCTGATGAAAAGTTTGCGTATCAACGGTTTCTCTTGCGGCCGGGCGCGGCGGCCGGTAGTTTCCCCGGCCCCCGCTCACTGAAACCCGGAGCGAAGCTCCGAACGAGGAACTGCCGAGATGCCATCGAACGCGCTCGTCCGCGAGTCCACCGGGCCCTTGTTCGAGCCGACGGACCTGCCGGTATTCGAGCCAGCGAGCCCGCCGTCGCGCGGACGTGCCTCGGCCTTCCTCGCCGCCATCGAGCCGCTGGCAAACGCCGCTTCGTTCGATGTCCTGATCGATCGCGCTGCACAAGAGCTCCGCCCGCTGCTCGACGCTTCCGGCGCGGTGGTCTACGTCGCCCTGCCGGACTCGGAGCCGCTGGTGGCTGCGGCCGGAACCATCGCCCGGGCCGCCGCCGCGGCGCGGCTTGCGACGCTCAACCGCCCCACCACGCACCTGGTCGGCGCCTACTCGACGCTCAACCAGGGCAAGGCGTTGGCCTCCTCCTTCGAGGTAGGGGACTTCTGCGCAACGGTGTTGGTGGAACGAGAGGGTCGGACCTTCATGTCCGACGACGGTCTCACCCTCGCCATCTTCGCCCGCTATCTCGCCATGGCGGCGCTCGCCCAGCAGCCGTCCGGCCGCCGCCGGGGACCGGCCCGGGGAACGCCGTCCCGCCGGCTCGCGCAGCCGGATCTCCTTGGGAGCAACCTCATCGGACGCAGTCCCGCGCTGGCGCGGGTGCGCGAGGTGTGCCGGGTCGCGGCGCGGAGCACCTCCAGCCTGTTGATCGAGGGGGAGTCGGGCGTGGGCAAGGAAGTGCTGGCGCAGGCCGTCCACGCCGGCGGACTCCGCGCCCAGGCGCCGTTCATCGCCGTGCACTGCGCCGCCATCCCGCGGGATCTACTGGAGAGCGAGCTCTTCGGCTACGAACGGGGCGCGTTCACGGGCGCCGACCCGCATGGCCGCCCCGGAAAGTTCGAGCTGGCCGACGGCGGGACGCTGCTGCTCGACGACGTCGTGGAACTGCCGCTGGAGATGCAGGCCAAGCTGCTGAGGACGCTTCAGGAAAAGTCGGTGACGCGGCTGGCGGCCAAGCGGCCCCGGACCATCGACGTGCGGATCATCGCCACCACCAACGTGCCGCTCCGGCAGGCCGTGGCCGACGGCCGGTTCCGCGCCGATCTCTTCTATCGCCTCAACGTCCTGCACCTCCCCGTGCCGCCGCTGCGCGAGCGCCGCGAGGACATCCGGATGCTGGCGGAGCATTTCCTCCATCGCTACTCGCCGCTGCTCGGGCGCCGGCTGGAGACGCTGGGGGAAGAGGCCCTCGCCTCGCTGGAGGCGCATACCTGGCCGGGCAACGTCCGCGAGTTGGAGCACTGGATCGAGAGCGAAATCCACTTCGCGCCGCCCGAGGCGACGTGCTTGCAGCGCCTTCGCCACGAGCCGGGAAACGTCCCCGAGGTGCGCGCGGCGGCAGCGGTGCGGCCCATGGCCGACGTGGAGCGGGAGGTCTACGCGGAGGCGTTGGCCCTCTGCGGCGGGGACGTCACGCGCGCTGCGAAAGAGCTGGGCGTCTCTCGCGGGAAGCTGTACCGCAAGCTCCGCCTCTACGACATCCCGGCGCGCTAGGACGCGGACCGCCGTCGTCCTCCAGGCCGTACTCTTCGATCCAGCCAGCGATTGAGCGTCGTGCGGGCCGCCATGGTCCGCTCGATGAAGCGGCACGGGCTCACGCAAGTGGGGGGAAGGTTTGGAGCCCAATGATCTTTCGCACGAGCACCCGGATGTCAGCTGACCGACAAGACGAGCTCGAAAGAGGCCTGAAAGTTGTTCCGCGTGACGTTAGTACGGTGTCCCACATCAATGTCGCTTCGACCGTCACCCCCGGCGGCCGATTTCAACCGGAGCAAGCACTACATGTCCAACGAACCTCGAAATAGCCTCGTCGCTCTCACCACCCGCTTCGCCTTTGCCGGTCTTGCGGCCGCGCTGCTGGCTGCCTCCGCCTGCGGCGGTGAGGCGCCCGCCGACCAGCAAACCGCCGACGTGAGGGCCACCACGACCACGAACTTTGTCCTCACCGGCGTCGATTCGCAGCCCCTCCCTGTCGACATCACCTGTTCGGACGGGTCGATCTACAACGTCAACGGCGGCACGCTGGCAATCGTCGGTGATGCTACGTACAGCGCCACCCTGCAGGGAACGGAAGCCGGCAAGGCGCTGTCGGTGTCGGACAAGGGCAAGGTGTCGGTGAGCGGCGACACCTATACCCTGAGCTCTCCGCGCAACGGCACGCTGGTCGGCACGCTCAGCGGCAGCGTGCTCACCGTCACCGGTAGTTACTGCGGCGGAAACCACTCGCTGGTATACCAGCAGCAGTAACCCAATCCGGGCGAGTCGCAAGAACCCGTTCCGGAATTCGAGCGAAGCCCCGAGCGCCGAGATCGATCTCGGTGTTCGGGGCTTCGTCCTCAGGAGGAACGAATCGATGCAGCGCAGATTCACAGTCGTCGTGGCAGCGCTCGCCGCCGCCTTCGTCGTTTCACCGCCCGCGCGCAGCGACTCCCCCGCTCCGGTTCCCGCAAAGCCTGCCGACGGCGCGGCCACCCCGAAGCAGCAACTGCCCGCGCCGCCGAGTCCATCATATTCCCAGATCGAAAAGCTGAAAGAGGCCGCGGAGAAGGATCCGAAGAACGTGAAGGCGTGGATCGCGCTCGGCGACTCCTACTTCGACACCGGGCAGCGAGAGCAGGCCGTGCAGGCGTACGGCCGGGCACTCGCCCTGCAGCCGAAGAACCCCAATGTGCTGACCGACCAGGGCGTGATGTACCGGGAGCTCGGCAAGACCGACAAGGCGATCGCGAACTTCAAGAAGGCGAACGCCATCGACCCCAAGCACATGGCGAGCCTGCTCGATCTCGGCGTGACCTACGCGCAGGATCTAAAGGATCAGAAGAAGGCGCTGGCGACCTTCAACCACATCATCGAGGTCGCGCCCCTCAGCAAGCAGGCGCTCAAGGCTCGCGAGTACATCGAGCACATGAAGACGGAGCACGCGGAGAAATGACGACCAGTCGCTCGCTTCGCCTCGGGATGTTTCAATGGGATTGCTGCGTGTGCAATGGTCCGCAATAGACCGCCGACTTTGTTCCGAAACGGGACGAACGTGGGATGGCCACGCTTCGTCCACCCCTTCAATGGGACCGAATCCGCCGCGGCATCGCTCTGATATCGGGGTGACCCTTCTCCGGTCCATGGCGTGGCATGAGCCATGCTACTGAACAACGGTGCACTACTCACCGCAACGCCCTCTCCGCCACGGCATGTTGCCGCGGCGGAAGGGGCCAAGGAGAAGGCACCTTGCACCCCCCCAGTGAAACACCACGAGCAACTTTTCCGGGAATCCTCCGGACCGGACTCGGGACGGCGGCTTCGGCGCTGATCGTAGGCTTGGGACTGGCGACGCTCTCGCCGGCAGCCCTTGCTGACAGCGTTCCAACCGGCCTGCCCCCCAGCCCGACGTTCGGGATCCAGAAGTTCACGCAGCCGATGCCGCGTTTCGACGTCCTGCAGCGCCAGGCGGTCTCGACGCTCAACCCTCCGCCGACGGCGCAGTCCAACCAGACGCAGCAGCCGGTCGATCCCGCGCTTGGCGGCGGCACCGGTCCCATCGAGGGCCGTCCTCCGGGGCCCATCTGGGCGCACCAGGGCTTCGACACGAATCCCCCCAAGGTTGCCTATGACGTGACGATGGAAGGCGCGAAGACCAACCTCGCCTACAACCCCCAGGTCCCCGCGACCCTGAACTCGGGAATCAATCCGGCGACTCCCTTCCACTTCCGCTTCCACCCCAACCTGCCCGACCAAGGCCCGCTGGCGATGTGGACCTTCCAGGGCACGCTGCCGCCCAAGCTCGTGCTCGGCCGCTACCAGGAGCCGATCCTCTTCCGCGAGCACAACAAGCTCCCCGTGGACGAGAATGCCAACGGCGGCTTCGGCATCCACACCATCTCGACGCACGAGCACAACGGCCACCACGGCGCCGAGAACGACGGCTTCACGGGCGCGTACTTCTACCCGGGCCAGTTCTACGACTACCACTGGCCGATCGTCCTCGCCGGCTTGCGCTCCATCAACACCGACGCGAGCGATCCGCGCGCCAGTACCCCGAACGACGCCGGCGGAATCGACAAGATCCC
>DASRTX010000250.1:0-11660 GCA_035655715.1 Myxococcales bacterium
CGCCGGCTGCCGATGGCGCGGAAGAACAGCGTCCAGAGCGGGGCTTCGCGCGGGGAGAGATCGGCGCGGGCGAGCGCCTTGAAGAGCCGGCGGCGCAATCCCGGCTTGCCGATGGATCGGGTGGCTTCCGCCAGCGTCCGATCGACGGCCGCGAGCGCAGCGGGGTCGGCGGCAGGGCGGGTGGGGGTCGCCCGCGGGGACCGCGTGGCCATGCGGAATTCGTAGGCGTAGATGGCCACCGCTTGGGCCAGATTCCAGCTGGGCTGGGCGGGATCGCTGGGGATGGAGGAGAGAAGATCGACGGCATCCACCTCGGCGGAGGTGAGGCCGCTGCGCTCGTCGCCGAAGACCAGCGCCACGTCGCCCCGCGCCGCCGCGAGCTTCTCGGCAGCCTCGCGCGGCGCGAGCAGCGGCCGCTCGGGCCGGGCGCGGGCGGTGGTGCCTACGGACAGGGCGCAGCCCGAGAGCGCCTCGGAGAGCGTGGAGCAGATGCGCGGCCTGTCGAGCAGCTCCTCGGCGTGGACTGCGACGCGGCGGGCGGCCTCGAAATCGAGCGTGCGCGGGTCCACCACCGCCCAGCGCGAGATGCCTGCGCAGCGCAGCGCGCGCGCGGCGGCGCCCAGGTTCTGCGGATTGCGCGGCCTGCAGAGGACGACCCTCAGAGCCCCGAGGCGATCTTCCACTGGTCCTGCACCTTGACGAAGCTCATGCGCGCATCGTCGCTCTCGCTCTTCCATCGCTCGCCGCCGGGGACGGCCACCGCATAGCGGAGCACCTGGAAGTAGTCGAGCCGCGCTTCGGTGTCCCTGACTTGGAGATCCTTGAGGGTGGCCTCGAGCCGGATGCCGGTGACCTTGGCGAAGTCGGTCCTCAGCTTCTGCTCGACCGTCGAATAGTCTGCGGGCGGCACGCCGCGCGCCGGGTCGCCGTGGTCGGAATAGGTGGCGGCGGTGAGCGCGAGGATGGCGCTGGCGTCGCGCGCTTCCAGCGCATTCTTGTAGCGGCCAAACGTATCCAGCACCGAGCGCGTCTGGGGGTTGTCCGGGATGTTGGTCCCGGGCAGCGTGTTGTGCGAGCAGGCGGCGGCGAGCAGGCAGGCGATGGCGATGCGTCTCATGGCGGCCCTCGATGTAGTCACAAAACCGGATTCGGTGGTAGCGAGAATGCGATGGAGGCGTGGATCGACGTCGGTCCGGACGATCTGTCGGAAGGTGAGCTGCGCGGGCTCGAAGTGGGAGAGCGCCTGGTGTTGCTGGCGCGGCTGGGCGGGCGCATCACCGCGATGGACGACTCCTGCAACCACGCCGGGTGCCTGCTCTCGGGTGGTTGGGTGCTGGAAAAAAAGAAGGCGGTGGTCTGCCCCTGCCACGAATATGCCTTCGAGTTGGGAACGGGCCGCAACGTCACCTTCCCGAGGCTGTGTGACGACCAGGTCGCCTTCGAGGTGCGGGTGGAAGGTGGCCGCGTCATGATCCGCCTTCCGGAGTAAAAAAATGGGCCACGACGATCCCAAGCATCCCCACGATCACGGACACTCCCACGAGCACGGAAGCGTCCCGGCGCAGCACAAATCCCGCGCGCCGGCCTACGCCAGGGTCTACGTCATCACCTGCTCCGACTCCCGGACCCCAAGCACCGACGAGGGCGGCCGCCTGATCAGGTCGAAGCTCGCCGACCGCGGCCACGTCGTCGCAGGCTCCGCCATCATCCCCGACGAGCCGGCCCGCATCGCCCAGGAACTGCAGCGCGCGCGGGAGGCCGGCGCGCAGGTGGCGCTGATCACCGGCGGCACCGGCATCACCTCGCGCGACAGCACCTTCGAGGCGGTGAGCGCGGCCATCGCGCGGCCGCTGCCGGGCTTCGGCGAGCTCTTCCGCATGCTCTCGTTCCAGGAGATCGGCAGCGCGGCCATGCTCTCGCGCGCCGTCGCCGGAGTGACGCGGGAGGGGCTGGTGGTCTTCGCCATGCCGGGCAGCCCCGCGGCGGTGACGCTGGCGTGCGACCGGCTCATCCTGCCCGAGCTGGGCCACGTGTTGGAGGAGCTGGCCCGGTGAAGCCCTGGGCGCGCGCGGAGCTGATCCGGCCCGCGCTGGACCGGCTGCTGGACTCGACCGACGCGCCTGAGCGGATGCGCGGCGATCCGGTGGAGCTGCCGCACCGGTACAGCGATCCACAGGACGTGGAGGTGGCGGCGCTGCTCTCGGCGGCGCTGGCCTATGGCCGCGTGGACCTGTTCAAGCCGCGGCTCACGCGCCTGCTCGATGCGCTGGGCCCGTCGCCCGCCGCCGTCGCGCGAGATTCAACGCCTGTGGAATTGCTGCGGCGCGCCCGGGGATTCGAGTACCGCATGACCGGCCCGCGCGACGTGGCCTGCCTGCTCTACGGGGCGGGCGCGGTTCTGCGCGCGCACGGCTCGTTGGGGGCCTGCTTCACGGGGCACTACCGCCGCCTGGGCGATTTGCGCGCGGCGCTGGGCGCCTTCGTGGACGAGCTGTGCGCGCCCGACTTCACGCCCATCGCCGGCGCGCGCGCGCCGACCCGCAGGCTCAAACACCTCCTGCCGCATCCTGGGCGCGGGAGCGCGTGCAAGCGCCTCAACCTCTTCCTGCGCTGGATGATCCGCGGCCCGGACGGCGTGGACTTCGGCCTCTGGCGCGACGTGCCGGCGGCGGCGCTGGTGGTGCCGCTCGACACACACGTGCATCGCATCGGCCGCTTCATCGGACTGACGCGGCGCAAGGACCTGTCGTGGAAGACGGCGGAGGACGTGACGCGGAGGCTGCGCTCGCTGGATGCCGGGGATCCGGTTCGCTACGACTTTGCGCTCAGCCACCTGGGCATCAGCGGGACCTGCGCGGCCCGCAAGGACGCGCGGCGCTGCGCGGGGTGCCCGCTCAAGCCGATCTGCCGGTACTGGGTCTAGCGCCGGCGAGTTGTGTACGAGGTGTACACCTCGTACACAGCGGGTCGTTGTGTACCGGGTGTACACCTCGTACACAGCGGGTCGGTCCACCCCCACCACCGGGTCAGTCCACCTCGTGCGTGGGCTGGATCTTCTGCTTTTCCTCCAGGCTCGGCTCGCGGCCGATGCCGCCGCGCTGCTTCTGCCGGTCGCGCGGGTCGAGCGGGGCCTGCGCGCCCCCCTTGCCGCCGCGAGGGGTCCTGTCCTAAGACCCCGACGTGCAGAAGAGCGGCCTCATCCACCTCTGGATCAACGGCGAGGACCACGCCTTGGCCGTTCCGGCCCAGCGCACGCTGCTGGAAGCCCTGCGCTACGACCTGGGACTCACCGGCTCCAAGCAGGGATGCGACAAGGGGGACTGCGGCGCCTGCACCGTGCTGGCGGCGCCCCGCGGGTCCACGGCGCGCGGCGAGGCCATCCTCGCCTGCATCACCCTGGCCATCGACGCCCAGGACCTGGCCATCACCACCATCGAGGGCCTCGCCGGCCCCTCGGGCCTCGACCCGGTGCAGCGTGCCTTCGCCGACTGCGGAGCACTGCAATGCGGCTTCTGCCAACCGGGGATGATGCTCTCGGCGCGCGCGCTGCTGGACCGCACGCCGCTGCCCACGCTGCCGCAGATCCAGGAGGCGCTCAGCGGCAACCTTTGCCGCTGCACCGGCTACACCAAGATCTACGAGGCGGTCCAGGTGGCCGCGGGCTTGCGCGCGCCCTCGCAGCGTGCTCCCGTGCAGTCTGAGCGGGCTGCAGCCAGCGACTCGAAGGCGCAGACCGTGACGGAGATCGTGCCGTGAGCATCGGGTCCCGATTTCCCAAGTCGGACGGGGTCGCAAAGGCCGATGGGTCGGGGCTCTACACCGACGACATCGCGCTGCCGCGCATGCTCCACGCCAAGATCCTGCGCTCGCCGCACCCCCACGCGCGCATCCGCAAAATCGACGTGAGCGCGACGGAGGGCTACCCGGGTGTGGTGGCCACGCTGGTGGGCGCGGAGCTGCCGGCAAAGTACGGCGTGATTCCCTGGACGCACGACGAAACCGCGCTGGCCGTGGAGAAGGTGCGCTTCGTCGGCGACGAGGTGGCCTGCGTGGCGGCGGTGGACGAGCGCACCGCAGAAGAAGCGCTCAAGCTGATCAAGGTGGATTACGAGGTGCTGCCGGCGGTTCTCACCCCCGAGGACGCGCTCCAGCACCCCGAGATCAAGGTCAACGAGAAGGCCAAGGTCGGCAACATCACCAAGCACGTGAATCTGATGTTCGGCGAGGTGGATGCGGCCATCGCCTCCTCGGCGGCAGTGGTGCGCGAGACGTACCGCTACGCCGGGTCCACCCACGTGCCCATCGAGCCGCACTGCGCGGTGGCGCGCATGGACGCGGACGGCAACCTCACGCTGTGGAGCTCCACGCAGATTCCCCACTACGTGCAGCGCGAGCTGTCACGCGTGCTCGGGGTTCCGCAGAGCAAGGTGCGGGTGATCCAGCCGCTTCTGGGTGGCGCGTTCGGCGGCAAGAGCGACCCCTTCTCGCTGGAGTTCTGCGTCGCCAAGCTGGCGATGAAGACCGGGCGGCCGGTGAAGATCCTCTTCACCCGCGAGGAGGTCTTCTACGCGCACCGCGGGCGGCATCCGATGACGATGGACGTCACGGTGGCGCTGGACCGCGACGGGCGCATCTCGGCGGTGGACAACCGCATCCTGATAGACGGCGGGGCCTACGCCTCGTTCGGAATGATCACCGCCTACTACGCCGGCCAACTGCTCACCGGGCCGTATCGATTCGGCACCTACCGCTTCGACAGCTACCGCATGTACACCAACAAGCCGCCCTGCGGCCCCAAGCGCGGGCACGGCTCGGTGCAGCCGCGCTTCGGCTTCGAGGTGGCGCTGGACGAGGCGGCGGAGAAGCTCGGCATCGATCCCGTCGAGGTGCGCCGGCGCAACTTCATCGGCGAGTTCGTGGAGACGGTGAACGGCCAGAAGATCACCTCCAACGGCTTCCTCAAGTGCCTGGAGCTGGTGGAGCGCGCCTCGGGCTGGAAGGAGCGGCACGGCAAGCTGGGCCCCGGCCGCGGGCTGGGAGTGGCCGGCTCGATGTACATCAGCGGCACCGCCTATCCGGTCTATCCCAACGAGATGCCGCAGAGCGGCGTGCTGGTGAAGCTCGACCGCTCCGGCCGGGTGACCATCTTCTCCGGCGCCTCCGACATCGGCCAGGGCGTGAACACGCTGCTCTGCCAGATCGCCGCCGAGGAGCTGCACTGCGATCCGCGCGACGTGACGGTGGTGGCGGCCGACACCGATCTGACGCCGGTGGATCTGGGCGCGTACTCGTCGCGCGTCACCTTCATGGTCGGCAACGCCGCGCGCGAGGCGTGCCGGAAACTGGCGGAGAAGCTGCAGGCCGCCGGCGGCCAGAGCTTCGCCGAGGCCTGCCAGCGCGCCGAGGCCGCGGAGGGCGCGCCGCTCGCCGGTACCGGTGGATACCGCACGCAGAAGCTGGGTGGCGACTACCGCGGCGGCACCATCGGGGCCTCGCCCGCGTACTCGTTCACTGCCCACGTCGCGGAGGTGTCCGTCGACGAGGAGACCGGCATCTGGAAGGTCGCGCGCATCTGGGCGGCGCACGACTGCGGCAAGGCGCTCAACCCAACGCTGGTGGAAGGGCAGATCGAAGGCAGCGTCTACATGGGCGCGGCGGAAGCGCAGATGGAGGAGATGGTCTACGACCAGAAGGGCCTGCTCTTCGGGCCCTCGCTCCTCGACTACCGGATCCCCACCAGCCTCGATACTCCGGATCTGGAGTCGTACATCGTCGAGAGCAACGACCCCGGCGGGCCCTACGGCGCCAAGGAGGCCGGCGAAGGGCCGCTGCACCCGGCCATCCCCGCCATCGCCAACGCCATCCACGACGCCTGCGGCATCCGCATCCGCGAGCTGCCCTTCTACCCGCAGCGCATCCTCAAGCTGCTGCGCCAGCGCGACGCCGCGCGCGCCGGGGAGCGGGCCGCCTCATGATGACGCTGCCCGAGCTGACGGTGCTGCGCCCCGCCTCGGTGGCCGAGGCGGTGCAGGCCCTGCGCGACAACCCGGGCGCGCGCCTGCTGGCGGGCGGCACGGACATCGTCCCCAACCTCAAGTACGGCATGTACGACACGCAGCGGCTGGTGGCGCTGCGCGGCCTCTCCCGCGAGCTGCGCTACGTGCGCGAGCAGGACGGGCAGTTCCTGCTCGGCGCGCTCTGCACCATCGAGGAGCTTTCGGAGAGCCCGGTCGTCCGGGAGCGGCTGCCCGCGCTCGCCGACGCCTGCCGCCAGATCGCCGGGCCGCAGCTGCGGCGCATGGGCACACTCGGCGGCAACCTCTGCCTCGACACCCGCTGCGTGTACGTCAACCAGACGTATTTCTGGCGCAGCGCCTTGGGCTTCTGCCTGAAGAAGGACGGCACCGCCTGCCACGTGGTGGCGGGCGGCAAGCGCTGCGTGGCGGCGGCGTCGAACGACACCGCGCCGGTGCTGCTGGCGTTCGAGGCGCGCGTCCGCCTGGTCTCACCCCGGGGCGAGCGGGTGGTGCCGCTGCGCGACTTCTATCTCGCCGACGGCACGCACAACACCGTGCTCCAGCCCGACGAGCTCCTGGTCGAAGTCCAGGTGCCTGCACGCGCCGCCTCGATGCGGCAGGCCTTCGCCAAGCTGCGCACGCGCGCCGCCATCGACTTCCCGGCGCTCAACCTGGCGGTGGCGATGGAGCTGGCCGGCAACGCCCTCCGCTCGGTCTCGCTGGCGGTGAGCGCGCTGGCGGCGCGGCCGGCGCTGATCAAGGGCCTGGAAGACCTGACCGGCAAGCCCGCCGACGCGCGACTGGCCGAGGAGCTGGGCCGCCGCGCCCACAAGCAGTGCAAGCCGCTGACGAACATCGGCGTGGACCCGGAATGGCGCCGCGACGTGCTTCCCGTGCTGGTGCGCCGCGCCGTCCTCCGTGCGTTGGAGAGCCCATGAGGAACGTGGCGCTGCTGGCGTTCGTCCTCGCCGCCTGCGCCACAGGCGAGCGGCGCGGTTTCCCCTCGCTCGATCACACCTGGGGCGCGGCCGATTTCGTCCAGGCGGGGGCCGAGGCGGACCGCCTCTCCGGAAGCGACGTGTCGTCGCTGCCCCGGCGGGGAGATCCGGTCTTCAACCGCCTCGTCGATCTCTCGGTGGGGGACGACGTGGGTGACGAATCCCAGCCCCTGGGCGCCCGCGGCGAGCTGACGCGGGGCTACATGGAATCCAGCCTCAGGCTGATGCGGGCCTATGGCCGCGCCGGTCCGGCGTACGTGCCCGAAGTGCGCGAGCTGTTGATGGCCTTCTTCGCCAACGGCTGCGAGATGATGGTGCTGCTGGCGAAGTTCGATCGCATGCCCGACAAGGAGCTGGCGAACCCGGACGCGGTCCACGAGGGCATGGCGCGGATGCGGTCCGGCGTGCGGCAGCTCACCAGCGGGGTCCTGACCATGCTCCACCCGCGCGAGGGCGTGCCCGACGCGGATCGGATCCGCTACGCCGAGCTGGTCGCCTCCCACCTGCCGCACGTGATGCCGCTGATGCCCGATCCGGACCGCGAGGCCGTCTACAAGCAGCTCGACGGGCTGGTGGCGCGGGAGAAGAATCCGGCCGTGCGCACCAGGTTGGCCCGCATCCGGATTCCCCAGCACGTCTCGCCATAGGATTCGCGTCGCGGGCGGCTGCCCGCGGTTCGCCGGCTCTCCGCGCCGCTCGCCGCGGCGGCGCCGCCAACCGCGGCATGGGCGTGGTCCCCTTCGAGGGGGCGTGCGACAAGCGCCTCGCGGGGGTGCGCGATGATCCGATGTGGTCTCTTGCTCGTGTTTTGCGCCGGGGCCTGCGGCGGCGGATCGTCATCGACCTCCCCGGCGGTCAAGGGATGGACGGCGCTCAAGCCGATGCCGGTGCCGCTGGGCGAGGCGGCCGCCGTCGCGCTCGACGGCAAGATCTACGTCGCCGGCGGCTACGACACGGACGCGAGCTTCCAGATCTACGACACGGCGTCGGGAAACTGGGAACAGGGTCCAAGCCTCCCTGCCGGCACCGACAACGCCGGCATGGTGGCGGTGCCGGGCAAGATCTACGTCTTCGGCGGCGAGGCCGCGCGGCACTTGAGCGTCTACGACGTCGCCTCCCGGACCTGGAGCAGCGCCCAGCCGCTGCCTTCGCCGCGCTTCTCCTCGGTGGTCGCGAACGTCGGCGGGACGGTGCACCTGGTCGGCGGCTGGAGCTTCGACCGCAGCAACAACGTCTCCCTCGCCACCCACGACGTCTTCGACCTCGCCTCCGGCACGTATCCGGGAGCCCAGGCGCCCATGCTCGCTGCGCGGAACCACGCCGCCTCGGGCGTGATCGACGGCAAGCTCTACGTGGCCGGCGGCCGCGCACCGGGCCACGAGGCGGAGGACGGCGGAAACCTCGCCACCGCCGAAGTCTACGACCCGGGAGCCGATGCCTGGAGCCCCATCCCCGATCTTCCCACGCCCCGCAGTGGCGCCGCCGCGGCCGTCGTCTCCGGGAACCTCTATGTGCTGGGAGGCAGCCTGCCGGGCTCGACGCTGTACAAGACCATCGAGCGGTACAGCCCGGCGGCGGGCCGCTGGCAGAAGCTCGACGACATGCCGTCCTTCGCCACCGGACAAGCCGCGGCCGCCGTCGGTTCGGACATCTACGTGATGGGCGGTTTCGCCCAGAGCAATGGACAGCGGCAGGGGTTCGCGGGAGTGGGCGAGACGTGGAGATACACGCCACCGCCGTGATTCAGCGGACCAGGCGGACCGCTTTCCCTTCCGACTGATGCGGCCGCAGAACCGCGGGATCCTGGAGGTACCGTTCGGTGAGGCGCTTGCGCGGGAGCAGGCGCAAGGGCGCGCGCAGGACCGACCCTCCGCAGGCCTGCGCCACCAGCAGCGATCTCTCCATCGCGCCCATCTGCGCAAGCGGCTTTTTCAAGACGCCCATCCGCAGCAACCGCTGCTCGGCGCAGGAGGCAGCGAAGTCCAGGAAGGCCGGCAGGCGCGAAAGGACGGGGTGATCGGGCAGCCGCGACTTCATGAACGCGCCCAGCCGGCGAACCCCCCACATCGAGACCAGCGAGAGCCCGAGCAGGCGGCGGCGCACCGAGGGATTCTCCGCCAGCGCTGCGATGGTGCGCTGCTCGCCGAACTCCACGTGCCGTTCCTCCTGCTTCACGGCCCGCTGGAGGATGGAGCGGATCTCCTCGTGGTCCAGCGTGTCGATGATGGCGTAGAGCGCCATGAGCACGAATCCTTCGCCCTGCGCCATCTCCAGGCAGACGTGCTCCTCGAAGCTGCCGGGCATCATGCCGGTGCTGAGAAAGCGCACCATCGGATGGGCCGGGGCGGGCGGCTCGCCCAGGAGATCGAGGATGCGGAGGAAATTGTCGACGTGCTGGAACTCCTCGACGGCCTGCCGCGAGAAGAAGCGGGCCGACTCCAGATCCGGCGCCTCGTAAAGCCACCGGCCGCACTGGATGCCGGTCACCTCGCCGTAGAGGAACTGGTTCATCACCCAGGCAAGCAGGCGGGCGTCGCGCTCCGCGGACAGGCGCGCGGGCCCGAAGTCGAAGGTCATCTCCTCGCGCGTGAGCAGCATGTGCGCGAGGGTAACACGCGGATCTTCCACGGGCCTCGGTCGGGATCATCTCCTTGCGAACGCCGAGCGGGCGAGTACCATCCAACCCCTATGCGAAGGCCGCCAGACGACATTTACGACATCCGGGTGCCCTCGGAGGCGCTGGCGCGGTGGGCGCTCGAGACGGAGGTCGGAGCCCAGGAGGCAACCTGTGCGGCGCTCGCCTTCCTGGTCCACGTCGAGCACGCGGGCACCACGCTCTTGCCCGTCCCGGCCGTGGTGCGCAGCGAGCAGGCAGTGCTCGATCCCGATGGGTTCTTGCGCCAGCCGCGCGGTGCGCTGGAGCACTTCCGCATGCGCGCGGCGCGCGCGGCGGCGTGGATGGACCTGTTCATCTTCTTCCGCGAGCGCTTTCCCACCGCGGCGCAGCGCCAGCCTCCCGAGGCGCTCTACTCCATGGCGCAGCTCTTCGGCCGCCGCGACGACGACGTGGAAGCCGCCACCGATCTGATGGTTCGCGACTGCGTGATGCCGGAGATCGAGGCCGTGCTGGCGCACACATTGACCTACCCGCCGCTGCAGGCGATGATGTCGCGGCTGCGCGAGACGGAGCGCGGCGGCGACGCGCGGCGCCTGGCGGGGGCGGTGCTGGGTGAGCTGACTGGCGCGCGGCTGTGGAAGGTGCGCACCCGGCTGGTGACCACGGGAGCCCGCGCATTGCTCGCCGCCAAGCCGCTGCTCGACGAGTTGGAGCGGGGCGGGTTCAAGGTGGATCGCACGCGCTCGGCGCGCGGATTCGCCCGCAGGCTGGAGGAAGCAGTGGCCGATCTACCGGGGACGCCAATCCTGGAAGCGATCCTCCGGCAGTTGGGCGGATCCCCGGAGGAAGACGCCCTGCGTCGGACCTGAGCTTTCCCGCTTGTCTCAGCGCTGGCGGGCGGCATAGATGTGCCCGCGCGGCGGACCGAACTTGGACATGCTGGCGATGCCGGCGGCCATGAGACAGAGGAGCCCCGCGACGAGCAGCCAGATGGTCTGGCGCGGGGGAAGAAGCCGCTGCATGGGGCCATCGTAACCCCGTGCCGGCGCGAAGTCACATCCCCGAAATAGCGGTGTCCGGACCGCGTAAGGCCGGCATCCGCGGAGGTCTTTCTTGAACGTGTCCAGCGAAGCAGAGGTTCCGCAGCGGGCACCCCGCGCTGCGCCGCCGGCCCTCGTCGCGCTCATCGCGCCCGACGTGGGCATGGAGCGCCAGGCCCGGGTGGGCAAGGCCGGGCTGGCCTTCGCCATTGCGCTGGCCTGCGCCCTCTTCGCGGCCTTCAGCCTCGTCAGCCGCATCGATGCGACCTCCGCCACGCTGCGCAAGCTGGAGCAGGGCGGCCAGCTCACCACCATGAGCGAGCGGCAGATCGAGGACGAGACCAAGAGCGCCGAGCGGCTCTTCCAGGTGAAGGCGGTGGCCGGAGGCGTCCTCGATGCGCCGGTCTTCCTCTTGCTCGATGGCCTGGGCGTGCTGGTCCTGGTGTGGTTCCTGCGAGGGAAGGTCAAGGGTCGCGCCGTCTTCCCGGTGGCGGCTGTCACACTCTTGCCGGGGGCCATCGCCCACGCGCTCGACGGGATCACCGCCCTGAGGCAGGCCTCCCTGCCGCTGGAGGGAGCGCGGCTGGCTCCGCACAACCTGGCCGACGTGCTGGCGGTGTTCGGGCATCCGCTGACGGGCGCGGCGCTGAAGCTGGGCAATGCCTTCGACTTCTTCTCGCTCTGGGCCGCGGTGCTGATGGCCTTCGGCGTGGCGGCGGCAGGCGAGGTGCCCACCCGACGCGCGCTGATCGGCACGTTCTGCGCCTGGGTCTGCCTGCGTCTCATCACCAACGTCGCAATGGGAGGTTAGCGGTGTCTCGGGTTCTCGTACTCGCACTGTTGGTTTCGACGGCCGCGGCGGCGCAGGAGCGCGCTCCGCTCACGCTGGACGAGGCGGTGAAGATCTCGCTGGAGCGGAATCCTGACTTGCAGCGGCAGGTGCTGCTCACGCTGTCGGCGGAGCAGGACAGGATCCTCGCGCGCTCCG
>DASRTX010000251.1:0-8571 GCA_035655715.1 Myxococcales bacterium
TCCGTGTTCGGACCTGGGGACCCGAAACGGGCGCAGCTGCTCGATCTGGCCAGGATGGCCGCGCGCGGCGCGCTGCGCGACAGCCAGCGCCCGCGCTGGCGCGAGCTGGTCACCGAGCTTTTGGGCAGCGTCCAGTTCGAGGGAGGCGGCCCCAAGCGCCAGCACCTGCGCGCGGCGGCGGAGGTGGAGGTGGACATCCTCGCCCCGGACGAGATGGCCTCTCTCGCCACCAGCACCATCGGCTCGGGCGGGCTCTCCCTGCGCATCGCCGAGGTGATCCCCAAGGGCACGCAGATCGACATGTCGATCAAGCTGCCGCAGCGGAAGGTGCCGCTGCTGGTCAAGGCCCAGGTCGCCTGGAGCCGCCCTGGAGAGCTGGGGGCCGCCTTCGTCGATCTGTACCAGAACGATCGGGAGATGCTGGAAGCGATCGCGGTCCTGGCGCTGCTGGAGCCGCCCTAGCGCGCTCCCCAGCCGAGCTTCTCCCGCAAGATGGTGAAGTGATCGACCTCGGGGTTGCGCAGGATCAGCGTCCGGAAATTCGCCTTGTGCACCCACACTTCCTGGCCGATCTCCAGCGGCCTGCCGCGGGTCCCGTCCAGCGTGACGAACATGTCCCCCGGGCTGGCGAGGCGGACGCGGACTTCGCTGGTGTGCGGCAAGAGCAGCGGCCGCTGGGTCAGCGCGTGCGGGCAGATGGGCGTCACCAGGATCGCATCGAGCGTGGGGTAGACGATGGGGCCGTCCGCGCTCAGCGAGTACGCGGTGGAGCCGGTGGGCGTGGCGACGATCAGGCCGTCCGCCTCGTAGGTGGTGGCGGGGCGGGAGTCGACGGTCACCTCCAGCGCGGCCAGCCGCGAGAGCGCATTCTTCGAGACCACCGCGTCGTTGAGGACGGCGCCCTCCAGCAGGATTTCATCGCGATGCCGGACCTGCGCCGCGAGCATCAGGCGCCTGGAGACTTGGAGCTCTCCCGCGAGCGCCTTCTCCAGCAGCGGGAAGGCCCGCTCGTGCGGCACCTCGGTGAGGAACCCCAGCGTGCCCATGTTGACGCCGAGGATGGGCACCTCGCGCTGGTTGCAGAGCCCGGCCGCGTGGATGAGCGTCCCGTCTCCGCCCAGCACCACCAGCAGATCCGCCACCGCTGCGATGTCGCATCCGGGTGCGGTGGGGACGCCCGAGACGCCCGCCTCCTCCTCGACCAGGGGGCGGTGTCCACGCTGCAGAAGCCAGCGCACCATCTCGCGCGCGAGCTCCGCGGCCGCCTCCTTGGCGAGGCGAGGGATCAGGCCGACGGTCGACACGAAAGCGATCTTACCGCGTTAAACTGTCCAGCGGATGCCGACGTACATGCCGAAGGGCAAGCAGACCGGCGATCTCTTCCGCGCCGCCGCCGCGAGGGATCCCGCCCTCGTCCCGCTGGCGGAGCGGATGCGCCCCCGCACGGTCGACGAGGTGGTGGGCCAGCAGCACATCCTCGGGCCCAACACCCTGCTGCGCGAGGCCATCGAAACCGACCAGGTCCCTTCGCTCGTGTTCTGGGGTCCGCCGGGCACCGGGAAGACCACGCTGGCGCGGGTGATCGCCGCGGCCACCCGCGCCGAGCTGGTGGCGCTCTCGGCGGTGGACAGCGGCATCAAGGACATCCGGGAAGCGGTGGCCCAGGCCGAGCGCCGGCTCGCCGAGAACCGCCAGCGCACGCTGCTCTTCATCGACGAGATCCACCGCTTCAACAAGGCGCAGCAGGACGCGCTCCTGCCGCACGTGGAGCGCGGGACCGTCACCTTGATTGGCGCCACCACCGAAAACCCTTCCTTCGAAGTGAACTCGGCGCTGCTCTCCCGGACCCGCGTCTTCGCGCTCCGCTCGCTGGAGGAAGCCGATCTGCGCGTGCTGCTGGACCGCGCGCTGTCCGATCGGGAGCGCGGGCTGAAGGGCGAATTTCGCGCCACCGACGAGTTCCTCGAGCACGTCACCAAGCACTCGTCGGGCGACGCGCGGCGCGCGCTCTCCGCTCTGGAGGTCGCCGCTGCCCGCGCCCGCGCCGAGCGCCGCGACCTGCTCGACGCGCGCGACGCGGAGGAGGCGCTGCAGCAGAAGACGCTGCTCTACGACAAGGCGGGTGACGCGCACTACGACACCATCAGCGCCTTCATCAAGAGCCTGCGTGGCAGCGATCCCGATGCGGCCGCCTACTACCTGGTGCGCATGCTGGAGTCGGGCGAGGAGCCGCGCTTCCTCTTGCGCCGGATGGTGATCTTCGCCGCCGAAGACGTCGGCAACGCCGAACCCCGCGCGTTGGGCGTGGCGGTGGATGCGCTGCGCGCCTTCGAGCTGGTGGGGCTGCCGGAGGGGGTGTTGCCGATGACCCAGGCGGCGGTTTTCCTCGCCACCTGCCCGAAGAGCAACTCCACGCTCACTACTTATTCGAGCGCGCGCAAGGCGGTGCTGGAGCAGGGACCCTTGCCTGTGCCGCTCAAGCTGCGCAACGCGCCGACGCCCCTGATGAAGAGCATGGGGTACAGCGGCGGGTACCGGTACCCGCACAACTTCACCGGCAATTACGTCCCCGAGGAGTACCTGCCTGACGCGCTGCGCGGCCAGCGCTTCTACGCGCCGAGCCAGAGCGGCGAGGAAGCGAACATCGCGGATCGCCTGGAGAATTGGCGGCGCCAGGCAGAGCAGCGCCGAGCGGGCGAAGAGCAGGCCCAGGCGGCGGAGGACGACGCAGCGCGCAAGTTGGATCCGTCAGACTGAGGTCTTACACTCGATCGGATGGAAGGGCTCCGCGCCAACGTCCGCCGCATCGCCGCCATCGCCGGCGGCTCGGTGCTGTTGGTCGTGGGCATCGCGCTCCTGGTGCTCCCGGGGCCCGGGATTCCCCTCATCATCGGCGGCCTGGCGCTCCTGGCCACGCAGTTCGAGTGGGCCCGCCGGCTGCTTCACTGGATGCGGGAGCGGGTGCGGTCGGCGACCGGCCGGTTCGTCACGGCGAAGAGGCGCGCTGAAGCTCCACCGTCTTCGCCACCTTGAGCGGAAGGGTCGCGCCTGCCGCGTTCAGCATGGCGTCCACCTTGACCTCGGCCACCCCCGTCCGGACCGCCTCCGCTACCGCCTGGCCGGTGGAAAGGAAGCTCAGGTCCAGCGGGACGTTCACCGTGGTCTCGCCGTTCGACGGCACCGGCGCCGCCTCTTGCAGCGCGATGCGGCCCACCCGCGCGCCGGCGATGTCCACCGTGCCGAGGATGCCGCCGAGCGGGAGCGGGAAGCCGTTGAGGTTGGCAATCTTGAGCGGCAGCGCCAGGCGCGCGCCCGTGAGCGAGAGCGAGGTGATGCGCGGCGCGCCGATGTCGAGCCTGGGCATCCTGGGCGGGGCGAAGGTGCCTTCGTGGGAGAGCGGCAGCGTCACCGGCCCGAACCCCACCTCGCCGCTGGCCTTGTAGCGCACGGTATCCATGGCGAAGAGCGCTTCCAGCGCGGGAGCGATCTCGTTCCACTGGACCTTGGCGGGGAAGGTCACCTCGGCGGTGCCGCCGCCCGGGATCTGCAGGCCGTTCTTCGGTGTGCCCGCGGCCACTTTATGACCCTCCACCTCCAGCGCGTAGCTGGCCTTGGTGAGGTCGATGCCCACCGAGTTGGGGTTGGTCACCTGGAAGACCAGGTCCAATTCGGCGCCGGTGAAGTCGACGCTGGGCAGCCGCGCCTCCTTGAAGGAGAGGGTCGGCCGCTCGAAGGCCCTGGAGGCCGCCTGCTGGAGCAGCGAGCAGGAACAGAGCACGGGAACGACGATGAGGAGCTTGCGCATCGCCTGAAAGCTGGACACGCATGCTTCCGCCGCAAGATCAAGACTGGTCCGCGGCGGCCGGCCGCGATATCGGACGGCTCGCCGATGCCGCTCGATCTCTCGCTGCTCAACCCGCAACAAAAGAAGGCCGTGCTGCAGACCGAGGGTCCGCTTCTGGTGCTCGCCGGCGCCGGGTCGGGCAAGACGCGGGTGATCGCGCATCGGGTGGTGCACTTGCTGGACCGCGGGGTGCCGGCCCGCGCCATCCTCGCCGTCACCTTCACCAACAAGGCCGCGGCGGAGATGAAGGAGCGCATCGTCAAGCTGGCGGCGGGCGCGCAGGAGGCGCGGCGGGTGACGGTGAGCACCTTCCACGCCTTCGGGATGAAGATCGTCCGGGAGCAGCACGAGAAGGTCGGGCTGCCGGCGAAATTCGCCATCCTCGACGCGGGGGACCAGGCCGCGCTGGTGAAGCGATTGCTGCGGGATCTCAAGATCGACGACAAGCGCTTCGACGTGCCGCGGGTGGTCGCCATCCTCTCGCGCCTGCGCACCACGGGGGAGAGGGGGCACCCCGACTCCGAGTACGAGCTGTGCGCGCAGGAGCTGTTGCCGCGCTACGAGCTGGGGCTGCGGGCCATGGGGGCGGTGGACTTCGACGACCTGCTCCTCCTGCCGCTGCGCTTCTTCGCCGAGCCCGAGGTGCTGCAGCGGTACCAGGCCCGCTACCGGTATCTGCTGGTCGACGAGTACCAGGACACCAACGACGCGCAGCTCCGGCTGCTGGAGCAGCTGGCCGGGCTGCGGCGCAACCTCTGCGTGGTGGGGGACGACGACCAGAGCATCTACGCGTGGCGGGGCGCGCAGGTGCGGCACATCCGGGAGTTCGACAAGAAGTTCCCGGGCTGCGTGGAGGTGTTCCTCGAGCAGAACTACCGCAGCAACGGGAACATCCTCGACGCGGCCAACGCGGTGATCGGCAAGAACCCGGGCCGCAAGCCAAAGCGGCTATGGACCGACCGCGGGCCCGGGCCGAACTTGCGGCTCCTGGTGGCGCCCTCCGACGAGATCGAGGCGAAGCACGTGGCGGACGAGATCGTGCGCATCTCGTACGAGGAGAAGATCCCGCCGCGCGAGATCGCCATCCTCTACCGCACCAACGCGCAGGCGCGGCCGTTCGAGGAGGCGCTGCGGCTTCTCGGCGTGCGGTATCGGGTGGTGGGCGGGACTTCGCTGTTCGACCGCAAGGAAGTGCGCGACCTGATCGCGTATCTGCGGGCGGCGCTCAATCCGCGCGACGAGGTGGCGCTCCTGCGCATCGTCAACGTGCCGGCGCGGGGGATCGGCGACCAGACGGTGGCGCGCGCGCAGGAGCTGGCGCGGGCGAACCAGTGCACCGTCTGGGACGTGTTCTGCGGCGCGCCGGCCGAGCTGTCGCACGCGTCGGAGCGCATCGCCGAGTTCGTGGGGGTGATGGGGAAGTACGGGGAGAGGCTCTCGCGCAAGGGATTCTCGGAGGCGGCGCGCGAGTTGGTCGAAGAGGTGCGGCTCTTCGACGAGGCGCGCCGCGGCGCGCAGTCCTTGCCGGCGCAGGCGCGGAAGGTGGAGGCGATCGAGTCGCTGCTGCGGCAGTTGATCGAGTACGAGAAGCGGGAGGAGCAGCGGGCGGCGGAGCGGGCGCTGCAGCCACCCGGGGATGACGACGACGAGCCCTTCGCGGCCGGCCTCTCCGGATATCTCAACCGGCTGGCGCTGGACTCCAAGGACGCCGATGGCGATGCGGGCGACGTGGTGACTCTGATGACCCTTCACGGCGCCAAGGGGCTGGAGTGGCGCTGCGTGTTCCTCTGCGGCATGGAGGAAGGACTGTTGCCGCACTCGGGACGGGGGTTCGACGACGGCGGGGCCGAGCCGCACGCGGACGGAGCCATCAATCTGGAGGAGGAGCGCCGCCTCTGCTACGTGGGCCTGACCCGCGCCCGCGAGCGGCTCATCCTCACCCGCGCCGCCGAGCGGATGAAGCGCGGAAAGGCGATTCCGCGCACGCCGTCGCGCTTCCTCGAGGACATCCCCCAGCAGCTGCTCGACGTCATCGACCTCTCCGGCCCGCAGCAAGCCGCCCCGAAGGAAGTCCAGCAAGCCAAGGCGAAGAACTTCTTCGCCTCGATGAACACCCTCCTGGGGGAGCCGGAACCGCCGGCGGAGTGAGATGAAATTCGGGGACACGATACGTAATTCGTCCGACCCGGCTGCCAATGTTCGTAGGACGAATTACGTATCGTGTCCCCGAATTTGAAACCGGGCGCTCGGCCGCTCGGGAAGACCGCCCGAAGGCGCATCTGTTGACACACCCTGGCGGATCGCGTATCTACCGCCGCCCCGCTGCGGCTTGCCGCACGGGATTTTCTGTTCTGTTTTCGGAGCTTCCTCGATGAAGACGGTGATGGGCAGCAAGTTGACCGTCCAGCGCAACTGGGTGGTCATCGACTTGAAGGACAAGGTGCTGGGCCGCGCCGCGACCACCATCGCGACCGTGCTGCGCGGCAAGCACAAGCCCACCTTCACGCCGCACGCCGATTGCGGCGACTTCGTGGTGGTGATCAACGCGGAGAAGGTCCGCCTGACCGGCAACAAGTGGAAGGACAAGCAGTACACCCACCACACCATGCACCCGGGCGGCCTGAAGCAATTCTCGGCCGAGAAGGCCGTGGCGCGCCACCCCACCCGGCTGGTCGAGGACGCCGTCCGCCGCATGCTCCCCCGCACGGCGCTGGGCCGCGCCCTGATGAAGAAGCTGAAGATCTATGCCGGCGAGACGCATCCGCACGCCGCCCAGAAGCCCGCCGCCATGGAAGCGGCCAACGCCTAGGATCGCTGACCAATGGCCAAGGAACTGATCGTCTCCGCCACCGGACGCCGCAAGGAGTCCATCGCCCGCGTCCGCATGAAGCCGGGCACCGGCGACTTCGTCGTCAACGACCGCACCCTGGACGAGTACTTCGGGCGCGAAACCAGCAAGATGATCCTCAAGCAGCCCTTGGAGGTCGTCGAGCAGCTGGGCAAGGTGGACATCGCCATCAACGTCTGCGGCGGTGGCCTTTCCGGCCAGGCCGGCGCCATCCGCCACGGCATCAGCCGCGCGCTCATCAAGCTCAACCCGGAGCTGCGGCCGCCGCTGAAAAAGGCCGGGTTCCTCACCCGCGACGCGCGCGCGGTGGAGCGCAAGAAGTACGGGCAGCCCGGAGCCCGCAAGCGCTTCCAGTTCTCCAAGCGCTAGCAGCCAGCTTCGGTCTCTTCTGCGGCCTCGCCCGGCATCCTCGGGCGGGGCCGTTCCATTGCTGCACGGCCCGCCGCGGGCGGGCAATTGTGGGCGGGTGTGCTCCTCGGTGCGATCGGTCCCATCATCGCGTTGGATGGGTGTTTTTTGCTCCTCTGACGCACATTGGGAAAGCCCTCTTTCGCGTGCTACGGTCCCTCCCAAATGGAACTGAATGAAATCCTGCAGGTCGCGCTTCGGGGCGGAGCGTCGGACATCCACCTCAAGGCCGGTCTGCCGCCCATGTTCCGCGTCGACGGCTCGCTGGTGCCGCTCAAGGACGCCCGTCGCCTTCCGCCTGAGGAGATCTCGCGGATGGCCTTCGGGATCATGAACGACTACCAGAAGGAGAAGTTCAAGGCGCAGAACGAGCTGGACCTGGCGTACGGCGTGCCGGGCCTGGGCCGGTTCCGCGTCAACGTCTTCCAGCAGCGCGGCACCCTGGGCGTGGTGCTTCGCGTCATCCCCTTCAAGATCATGAGCATCGACCAGCTCCTCCTGCCCAAGGTGCTGGAGAAGATCGCCGGCGAGCAGCGCGGGCTGGTCCTGGTCACCGGCACCACCGGCTCGGGAAAGTCGACCACGCTCGCCGCCATGGTCGATCACATCAACAGCAACGAGACCTGCCACATCATGACGATCGAGGACCCCATCGAGTTCCTCATCCGCGACAAGCGGAGCATCGTCAACCAGCGCGAGGTGGGCGTGGACACGCTCAGCTTCGCGCAGGCGCTCAAGTCCGCGCTGCGCCAGGATCCCGACGTGATCCTGGTGGGCGAAATGCGCGATCTCGAAACCATCGAAACCGCCCTCACCGCCGCGGAGACCGGCCACCTGGTGCTCTCCACCCTGCACACGCTCGACGCCACCGAGACCATCACCCGCATCGTCTCCGCCTTCCCGCCGCACCAGCAGAAGCAGGTCCGCCTGCAGTTGGGCTCGGTGCTCCGCGGCGTGGTCTCGCAGCGCCTGGTGCCCCGCGCCGACGGCAAGGGCCGCGTGGCGGCGGTGGAGGTGCTGGTCTGCAACAGCCGCGTGCGCGAGATGATCGAGGACAAGGAGCGCACCAAGGAGATCACGCAGGCCATCTCGCAGAGCTTCACCACCTACGGGATGCAGACCTTCGACCAGTCGCTGATGATGCTGTTCAAGCAGAACGTCATCACCTACGACGAGGCGCTGCGGCAGTGCTCCAACCCGGACGACTTCGCGCTTCGCGTCTCGGGCATCAGCGCCACCAGCGACTCCTCCTGGGACAGCTTCGAAGGCGGCAAGGACGAGACCCAGCAGGCTGGCGGGGCTGCTCCCGCTCCGCGCCCCGCCCCGCCCCCGCGGGTCACTCCGGCGGGCGGCTCACAGCCCATCGGCGCGGTCAACGTGAAGGCCATCCCTCCTCCCTCCAAGCCCTCCTCCGCTCCGGCCGAAGACGACTTCCAGATCGAGCGGTTCTAGAGGAAGATTCCGATCCAAC
>DASRTX010000252.1:0-9624 GCA_035655715.1 Myxococcales bacterium
GTTTTCGCGCTCGACTCGCTGGACCCCATGGCCGCCCTCCTGCCCCTGCTCGCTGCGCGGGCGGCCTTGGGACAACGGCCCGCGGTCGCCATCCTTCCCTCCGGCGCCAGTGCGGCCCACGTGCGCCAGTTCGCGGCTCTCGCCGCCGCCTGCGACACGGATCTGATGGTGCCGGAGGACGCTTCCGCCGAGGCCCGCGCCGCGCTCGCCCGCCACCGCGAGTTCCTGGCGCTGGTGCGCGAGCGGTACCGGCCCGTGGCGCCGCTGGTCGACGCCGAGATCCTGCTCTCGCCCCGGTGCGATCATTGGACGGCGGGCGCGCACCAGCGCGCGGCGGGCGCCTGCGCCGCCACCTTCGCGCGGTCCCAGCTACAGCCGGCGGTGCGCCTCGATCTGGCCGGCGGCGTGAGGTCGCGGCTGCTCGTGCTCGCCGGAGCGGGCGCCTTGCCCGAGCCGGACGCCGTCGCCGCGCGCCGGTACGTGGAGGCGGGCGGCGACGCGCTGGTCCTTGGAAAGTGCGCTCCGGTGGACGAGGAGGGCCGGGTTGGCGAGCCGCTTTTCCCGGAGGTGAAGTCGGGCCTCGAGCCGGTGGGGGAGGGGCGGGTGTTCATGCTGGCCGAGGGCGCGCAGGAGGCCGCCGTCTCCCGCGCCATCCGGGAGCTGTCCGGCAGGGGGCGCGCGCAGATCACGCTGGCGGGCCGCGGGCACCTGTTCGCGCGCGCCTACCTGGACCCGGAGCGCAAGCTCGACGTGCACCTCGTGAACCTGGACCTGCGCGAGGGCGGATTCGCCACCGCCCAGGGTGTGCAGATCTCCATCGCCGGCCAGGCCGCAGGCGGCGGCCGCGCCGGCTACTGGTTCGCCCCCGAACGAAGCGGCGGCAAGGACGGCGAACGCATCACCCTCAACCCCTCGGGCTTCTCCGTCTCCACCATCCTGCCCAGCATCGACGCCTACTCGCTGCTCGCCATCCCCCGCTGAGCAACCCGCTATTTTTTTCGAGACACCCGAACCTCACGGCTTGTCGCGAATCACCGCGGGAGGCGGAGGATCGGAGGAGCGGTCGAGATCGACGATGCGCGTCTTGCCGACGTAGGGCGTCGTCTCGTACCGGGTGATCTTTCCGATCTTCTTCACGATGCTGGCCATCCGCTCCGCCTCCCGGAGGATGGCCCCGAGCTCTTCGCGGCCGCGCTCGTTCTCCTGCGTGCGCCGGAAGAGCAGCTCGGAGAAGCCGAGCACGCTGGTCAGCGGCTGGTTCAGCTCGTGCGCCGCGGCCCCGGCCAGCTCCGATACCACCGCCACCTTCTCGGCCTGCTCCAGCCGCGCACGCGCCTGCTGCAGCTCGGCCTCGCGGTGCAGCTCCTCCCGGAGGTCGCGGAAGACGCCTACCGTCGCGTTCTCCTCGCCGCCCTCGGCGACGATGGCGGCGGAGAGGTCCACGGGGATGGCCTCGCCGGTCTTCGCCACGATCTCGCAGCGCAGCGCGCCCATCGTCTCGCCCGAGGCCCGCGCCGCGCGAAGCCGCTGCATGATCTGCCGCGCCTGGTGCGGAGGGTAGAGGTCCTTGACGTTGGCCTTGCCCACCAGCTCCGCCGCGGTGAAGCCCGTCATCCGTTCGGCGCCCTTGCTGAAGAGCAGCAGCCGCCCGTCCAGGTCGGCCGCCACGATGCCGTCGGCGGTGGCGTCGATCAGCCGCTCGAGGAACTCCTTGGTCTTGCGCAGCTCGCTCTCCAGCTCGCGGCTCTCGGAGACGTCGCGGAAGCTGAGGATGGCCCGGCCGTTCTGGGAGCGCAGCGGCCCGGCGGAGACCGAGAGCGTCACGCGGCGGCCGTCGCGGGTCTGCACGCGCAGGTCGGCGGAGAGCACGCGGCCGCCGCGCGACAGCTCGCGCCAGAGCAGCGCCGCCTCCTCCGAGTTCTCCTGCGCCACCAAATCCGCGAGAGGAAGGCCGCGAGCGCCGTCTGGATTGACGCCGAGGATGGCGCAGCCAGCCGGGTTCAAGGAGAGCACGCGGCCGTCCTCGTCGAGCACCGCCATGCCGTCGTTCACGTGGCTGAAGAACTCCTCGTAGCGGCGCAGGTGCGAAAGCTCGCGCTCGGCCGCCACCCGCTGCCGCCGCTCGCTCTGGATGCGGCCGGCGTTGCGCAGCGCCACCGCGGCAGCGCTGGCGACGGTTGCGAGGAAGCGGACCTCGCGGGCCGCGAAGCCGGAGCGGGTGCGCGAGCGGATGAAGAGCACGCCCACCACCGCGCCATCGCAAGCCATCGGGACCACCGCGATGGCGCTGATGTCCTGGCCGGCGATCCGCGCGCGCACGGGGTCGAGCAGCGGGTGCGCCTGCGCGTCGTCGATGACCAGCGGCCGCCCGGTGACCATCACCTCGCGGAACTCCGGATAGTTCGCCAGATCGATGTGGACGCCCCGCGCCTCGGGATCGTCGCTGGCTGCGACCACCGTCCCGCTCCCGTCCTGCTCCACCAGCACCACGGAGCAGCGCTCGACGGTGAGCCGCCCGGCGATGCGGGTGACCACGTGCGCGAGCAGCTGCTCGGGGTCGCCGCCGGAAGCCAGGGCCGCAGTCACCTCCACCAGCGCGGTGAGGTCCTCCGTCTGCCGCAGCAGCTCGGAGCGGTCGGCGGCGCCGCGGATCAGCGAACGGAGCAGCGGCGCAAGATCGAGGGCGGCGTGCGGGGCGCGCACGACACCGTCCATGCCCTCCGCGAACGGGCTGGCCAACCCGTCCGCAGCCACGATGCCCACCACCGGGGCATAGAGCTGCCGGGCCAGCGCGACGCGCGTCTCCACGTCTCCGGAGACGAGATCGATGGCTGCGGCACCGCCCTCCCCCAGATCGAAGCCGGCGGCCGTCAGCTGCGCGGCCAACGATTGGGCCGAGGGGCCGATGAGCGCGAGTCGCAATGTCGAATGATCCGGCAAGGGAGTGACGCTTCTCTCCTGCCCCCGCCGGAGACTCTACCCGACTCAGCGGGGCCGACGAAATGCGGAAAGCGCCGCGGCCATGACTTCCTTGACCGCCACGCCGTGGCGCCCGGCAGCCTGCCTGCAATCCTCGAACTCCGGCGCGGCATTGAGCTGGACGCCATGCAGCCGCCCCACCTTGACGCGCACCTTTCCGTACTCGGTCTCCACTTCAAGCAGCTCGCGGTCGAGCACGGCGCGCTCCCAGCGCGCGATCCGGATGCCCAAGGTACTGGTTTCCCTGAAGATTGTTTCCTCCACCCGGGCGCGATCCGCCCCCTGCGCCAGCGCGCCGAAGAGATGTCCGGGCCGGCCCTTCTTCATGGTCACCGGCGCCACCCACGCATCCAGGGCGCCGGCGGCCAGGACCGCATCCAGCGCCACCGACACCAGTTGGGGCGAGAGATCGTCCAGGTTCGCCTCCAGCACCCACACCGTCTCGCGGCCGGCGGCGCTCTTCTGGCCCAATACGGCGCGGAGCAGATTGGGTGCGTCCTCCCATCGCCGGGTGCCGGCGCCGTATCCGACGCGATCCACCACCAGCGCGGGAAACGCGTCGACCTCGGATGTCCAGGCCGCCAGCATGGCGGCGCCGGTGGGCGTGGTGCGCTCTCCCGGGCCACTTTCCCGCAGGGTGCGGCCCCGCAAGACCTCGAGCGTGGCGGGCGCCGGCACCGGGATGATGCCGTGCGCGCTCCGCGCGGTCCCGCCGCCGGCCGGAGGCGGCAGCGCGACAATTTCCTCGGCGCCGAGAGCGTGGAGGAGCAGCGCCGAGCCCACCACGTCGACGATGGAGTCCACCGCCCCCACCTCGTGGAGCTCCACCTCCTCCGGGTCGACGCCGTGGATCCGCCCCTCCGCGGTGGCCAGCAGCGCGAAGGCCGACTGCGCCATCTCCGCCGCCCGCGAAGGCAGCGCGGCGCGGGCGATCAGCTCGCGGATCTCGCGCCAGGGCCGATGCGGATGCTGCTCCGCAAGCGCCCGGACCTCGACGTGCGCGGCCCGGATGCCGGCGACCTCCACCTCTTGCACCTCGACGGCGGCGCCCGGCAGCGCGAGCTTGCGCAGGCCTTCGTCCAGCGCGGCGCGGGGCGCCCCGAGATGGAGCAGCGCGGCCATCAGCATGTCGCCGGCGATGCCGCCCACGGGGTCCAGCACCAGCGTGGTCACTTCGCCCGCGCCTCGGGCCGCGGCTCCTTGCGCTGGCGGGCCGCGTGCGACTGGCGGGCGATCAGCGCCGCCTGGAACCCGGCGCCGAAGCCGTTGTCGATGTTGACCACGCTCACGTTGGCGGCGCAGGAGTTGAGCATGGCGAGCAGCGCGGCGATGCCGCCCAGCGATGCTCCGTAGCCGACGCTGGTGGGCACCGCGATGACCGGCCGGGCCACCAGCCCGCCCACCACCGATGGCAGGGCGCCCTCCATCCCGGCGCACACCACCAGCGCGTCCGCCTCCCGCAGCGCTGCGGCGCGGCGCAGCAGGCGATGCAGGCCCGAGACCCCGACGTCGTAGATGCGCTCCACCTGGGCGCCGACCACGTGGGCGGTGGCGCAGGCCTCCTCCGCCACGGGAATGTCGGTGGTGCCGGCGCAGACCACCGCGACCAGTCCCTCCCGCGGCGGGATGCCCGAGACGGGCGGCGCGCTGAAGGTCCGGGACATCGGGTCGTAGCGCCCGTGCGGGGCCGCTGCCAGCGCCGCCGCCTCCGCCTCCGGCAGCATGCGCGTGACCAGGACGGCCTGCCCGAGCGAGACCAGGCGCTCCACCAGCGCCCCGATCTGCTCCGGCCGCTTGCGCTCGCCGAAGATCACCTCGGGCACGCCCATCCGCAGGGCCCGCTCCCCGTCGAGCTGCGCGAAGTCCTGGATCTGCTGCACGGGCAGCTCGGCGATCTCCTTCGCCGCCACCTCCGGCGCAACCTCCCCGGTCCGGACACGTTCGAGCAATCGTTGAAGCGCCCGTACATCCATGACCCTGCTTCTACACCAAACCTCGGCCGCAGTTTTCCCCCGCCGTTTTCAGGCGGCGCCGAGCATGGAGAGGAGGCGGGCCAGGGAATCGTCGACGGGGGCCGTGACGATGCGGCCTGCGTTGCGGACGCCCGGCAGGCGCAGGTCGGTGACCAGCAGCAGCGTCGACTCGAGGTCGCCGAACGCCGCCTTGAGCGTATCGCTGAGCGTGCCAGCGCCGACGTGGGGAATGGACGGGACCAGCGTCAGCCCCACCGCCGCCGCCACCCCTCCCACGTAGCTGGAGACCACGATGTTGGACATCTCCGCCAGCGCGCTGCCGTAGAGCACGCGGCCGCCGGCCGTCTCCTGCCTGCGCGCACCCAGCAAGAGGCCGCCCATCAGCGAGGCCCCTTCCTGGGTGACGTGCATCATCCAGCGCAGCCGCGCCCCGCCCTCCACCTCGAAGTGGACGGAGAAGACCGCGCCGTCGGGCTGCAGCACGCGCTCCACCCCGCCGCGCGGGGCCACCTGGGCGCGCGGCTGCGAGGCTTCCACCTGGGTGCCGAGCAGCCGGCCCAGCGATCTGGCGGCGTCGCTCGAGCCGAGCATGGCCAGCTGCCGCAGCGCCTCGATCTGCTGCGGACTCAGCTCCAGCGGCGAGATGGCGGCCTGCATTTACGCCGCCCCCCGGGCGCGCTGCTGCGGATGCTCGGCCATCTCGTGCAGCCCGCGCGGGTCCAGCACCAGGAGCGGCCGGCCATTGCCCAGCACGGTGGTCCCCGCCAGCCCGCGCACCCGGTCGAGCGGCGGGAAGAGCGGCTTGAGCACCGCCTCCTCCTGCCCGACCAGCCGATCCACCGAGAGCGCGAAGGTGAGACCGTCCACCTCCAGCACCGCGAAGGGCCGCGGCCCGGGCGGCGCCAGCGAGGGCAGTCCGAAGAGCTTGGCCAGCGAATGCGCCCGCACCAGCTGGCCCATCACGGCCAGCGAGCGGGCCTCGAATCCTTCGCCGCCCCGCGCGGAGAGATCGTACTCGGTGGTCACCACCACGCGGGTCATGGGCAGGCCGTAGAGCTCGCCACCCACCTGCACCAGCAGGAGGTTGGCCATCGAGACCGAGAGCGGAA
Organism: Myxococcales bacterium; assembly: GCA_035655715.1. GTDB lineage: Bacteria > Myxococcota > Myxococcia > Myxococcales > 40CM-4-68-19 > 40CM-4-68-19. Next base: position 6,062 of record DASRTX010000252.1, read on the forward strand.
GCTCGAGGGTGAAGCGCGAGCCCTTGCCTGGGGTGCAGTGCACGGAGAGCTTGCCGCCCAGGTTCTCCACCGCCGCCTTGACCGCGTCGAGCCCGACGCCGCGCCCGGAGACCTCGGTCGCCTCGTGACGGGTGGAGAGCCCGGGCAGGAAGGCGAGCTCGAAACACTGCTGCTCGGTGAGCTCCGCCGCCCTTTCCGCCGCGATAGCTCCCAGCTCGACGGCGCGGCGGCGCAGACGCTCCGCATCGAGTCCCTGTCCGTCGTCGCTGACGTCGATGAGCACCTTGTCGCGCTCGCGCCGCGCCGCCAGCACCAGGGTCCCGCGCGGCGACTTGCCCGCGGCCACCCGCTGCGCGCCCGTCTCCAGTCCGTGATCGAGCGCGTTGCGCACCAGGTGGGTGAGCGGATCGCCGAGCGCGTCGATCAGCGTGCGGTCCATCTCCACCGCGCCGCCCTGCACGTCCAGGTCCACTTCCTTGCCCAGCCGGTGCGCCACGTCGCGAACCACGCGCGGCAGCCGCTCGGTGACCGAGGAGAAGGGGGTGAGCCGGGCATTCATCACCCGCCCGTGCAGCTCGCGGGCGGTGCGCCGCACCCGGTCGATCTCCACCTCGAACTGCACCACCGTGTTTTCCGGAAGATGGCGCGCCGCCTCGCGCAGCCGGGCGATGCCGTGCAGCACCTCGGCGGCCTGGTCGAGCAACTGGTCCAGGGCCTGCGCGCGCACGCGCACGGTGGGCTCGACCCGCACGTCGCCGGCGGTGGGAGTCTCGGTGATGGGCCGGGCCGGACCCGTCTTCGTGTCGTCACTCGGCTTGCGCGCCTGTGGCGGCGCGCTGGTGAGCGGAGCGACGCGCACCTCGACGTTCTCCACCTCGGGAATGCCGTCGAAGGCCGTGCGCACCTCGTCGATGGAGCGGGAGGTGGAGAGCACCGCCGCCACCCGCACGCCACCCTTCTTCTGCATCAGCGCCTGCGGGGCCGGCTCGATCTCCAAGAGCGTGCCCATGGCCTTGAGCTTGCGCTGGACGATGAGGGCGCGGGCACCGGGCGCCTGGCAGGAGCGCGAGAGGGAGAAGGAGACGTCCAGCCTGGGTAGCGCCGGGTCCACCTGGGCCCGCTCGGTGGACCTGGTTGCTGGAGGAGGCGCCGGCGTCATCTCGGGCAGCGCGCGCGACGCGTCGGAGAGGCGGGCGAGTAGCTGGGCCGAAGCGCCCTGCTCGTCGCGCCGGGCGCGCTCCATCTCGGCCGAGGCGCGCTGGATCTCGGAGACCAGCGCGTCGGTTGCCTGGAGCAGCAGGTCCACCTGGCCGCGCTCCGGCTTCTGCCTCTGCGCCTTGAGCTTGCCGATCAGCGTCTCGGCGGAGTGGGCGATGTCCACCACCGCGGAGAGGCCCAGCGTGGCCGCGCTGCCCTTGACCGAGTGGACGCGGCGGAAGATCGAGTCCCAGAGCGGACCCGCGGGCGGCTCCTGCTCGATGCGCACCAGCTCGCTGGTGAGCAGCTCCAGCTGTTCGCTCGCCTCGGCGATGAAGACGGGAAGGTACTTGTGGGGGGACTCCGACATGGGAGCGCTACTCGCCCAACACCTTCTTCACCACTGCGAGAACGTCCTCGCCGCGGAACGGCTTGACGATGAAGTCGGTGGCGCCGGCCTCGATGGCCTCCATCACCAGGGACTCCTGGCCGAGCGCCGAGCACATGATCACCACCGCCGAGGGGTCGAGCTGGACGATCTCACGCGTAGCGTCGATGCCCGACTTGTAGGGCATGACGATGTCCATGGTGACCAGGTCGGGCTTGAGCTCGCGGAAGAGGTTGACCGCCTGCACGCCGTCGTCGGCTTCCCCGGCGATGGCAAAGCCCGCGCCGCTGAAGATGTCGCGCAGGGTGTTGCGCATGAACAGCGCGTCGTCGACGATGAGGACTCGTCTTTGAGGCATCTTTACGCCTCCACCAGGTTGTCGATGGCCCGCTGCAGCTGCTCGGGATCGATGAGCTTCACGGGACCCTCCGCCGACTCCACCTGGGCGAGCGCCGCCCCGGCGGGTTCGGGCAGGTCGCGCGCCTCGGCGGGCAGGTCGTCGATGCCCGCGACTTCCGATACATAGAGCCCGACGTCACCTCGCTGCCGCTGCAGCATCACGACCTTTCCTTCCGGCCGCGCCGGCCGGGCCTTGAGCCCCACCAGTGGACCCAGGTCCACGAGGCAGGCCACCCGACCCTGCTGGTTCATCACGCCGAGCAGCGCCGGCGGCGCCCGCGGCACGCGCGAGATGAAGGTCATCTCCGTCACCCTGCGCACCGCCGAGAGCGGGATCGCGTAGCGGTTGCCACCATGCAGACAGATGACGGCGCGGGGCATCTCTTCGCTCACTCCAGCTTGAAGCGCGAGACCACGTTCTGCAGCTCGAGCGAAAGGTTGGTCAGCTCCTGCGAGGCGGAGGCGATGGAGGCGGTCACCACCGCCTGCTCACGGATGGCGCGCGACACTTCCTCGGTGCTCTTGGCGTTGCCCGAGGCCACCTCGCGGATCTCGCGGATGGCCTTGACCATCTCCTCGGACCCGGCCAGCTGCTCGCGGGCGGCCAACGAGATGGCGGTGACGCGGTCGCTGCCCGCCTGGGTGGCGTGGACGATCTCGTCGAGCGAGAGGATGATCTGCGCCAGGTCCTCGCGGCCCTGCCCCAGCTCGTCGATGCCCTCCTTCATGGCCGCGACGGCGTGCTGGCTGCGCTGGCTGATCTCCTGCGCCAGCCGGCTGATCTGCTCGGCGCTGCGGCCGGCCGACTCGGCGAGCTTGCGAACCTCGTCCGCAACCACCGCGAAGCCGCGGCCGTACTCGCCTGCCCGCGCCGCCTCGATGGCGGCGTTGAGCGCGAGCAGGTTGGTCTGCTGGGCCACGCCGGTGATGGCGACGACGATCTTGCTGATCTCCTGCGTCTTCTCGCCGAAGGCGAACACCGTCTCGGAGGCCGCCTCGATCTCCGCGAACACCTTCTTGATCTTCTCCGCCGCCAGCTGGGCCGCAGCGCCGCCGGACTGCGCCGCGGTGGAGGTGGCGGTGGCCGCTTCCGCCGCCGCCTGCGCCGTGCTGGCGCTGATCTTGATGGAGCTGGCGATGCCGTTGATCAGCCCCCCCGCCCGCTCGACCAGGCGCAGCTGCTCCTCGGCGCCCTTGGCGATGCGGTCCATCGAGTCCTTGATCTCCTCGGCGGAGGCGGTGACGTTGCCGGTGGAGACCTGCATCTCGTCGGCGGAGTCGGCCACTGCCCGGCTGGTGTTCTGGATGTGGCGCACCAGGTCGCGCAGGTTCTCCTGCATGTGCGAGATGGCGACGGTCAGCTCGTCCACCTCGTCGGCGCCGAAGAAGGAGCGGCTCTCGGAAGGGAGGCCCTTGGAGAGGTCGCCGCGGCTGATCTCCAGCGCGCTGCGGTTGAGGCGCACGATGCGGTTCGCGATCTGCTTGAGGCCAAAGGAGACCGCGATGGCGACGAGCAACCCGGACAGGGCTCCGGCGAGCGCGTGCTGTGGGTCGAGCCCCCGGCGAGCCACCTCGTACG
>DASRTX010000253.1:0-2379 GCA_035655715.1 Myxococcales bacterium
CGGCGTTATAACCAGCTTAACTAACACCCCACAGAGTGGGCGGGACAGGTTTCGAACCTGCGACCCTCGGTGTGTAAGACCGATGCTCTACCGCTGAGCTACCCGCCCAGGCGGCAGCGAGCGGGGGCGGGTTGTACGGGAGGAGCCGGGTGAAGTCAAGGGCGGGTTGAAGCGAGCGGCCGGCTGCAGTACGGCGGGGTCAGCCCGGTCGTACAGTGCCCCGCGTGCAGGGCATCGTCACCACGGCGCCGAGCGGCAACTCAGCCGAAGCGGAGGAGCTGGCGGAGCGCTTCGGCCTGCGCGCCTGGCCGCGCGGGGAGCAGTCGCTGGCGAAGATCCTCGCCGACGCCGCCGGCGCGCCCGTGCTGGTCCTGGCGGCGCGACGCGCCGATCTCCACGCCGGGGGCCGCGTCTTTCGCGCCACCGTGGGCATGGCCTTCCTGCGCATGCTCCGCGCGCGCAGGGGAGAGGTCGACCCGCTCGTCGCCGCGGCGGCCATCAGTCCCGACGACCGCGTGCTCGATGCCACCCTGGGCCTGGGCGGCGACGCGCTGGTGGCGGCGCACGCCACGGGCGCCAACGTCGTCGGGCTGGAGAAGGACGGCCTGCTCGCGGCGTTCGCGCAAGCCGGACTGCGCCGTCTGCCTGGGCACGGCCGCACGCCGGGTGCGCAGGTGGAGGTGATCCACGCCGATCATCGCGAGTGGCTGCGCGGGCAGCCTGCCGGCGCATTCGACGTCGTGCTGCTCGACCCGATGTTCCGCCGCGCGGGCGATGCGGCGCCGCTCTTCGATCTGCTCCGCGCGCGCGCCGAGCACGACCCGCTGCAGCCGCAGACGCTACGCGAGGCCCGCCGCGTGGCGAGGCGAGGCGTGCTGGTCAAGGATGCCGCTCCCGGCCACGAGCTCCAGCGCCTCGGCCTGGAGCCCAGATTGACGAGACGTTCGGCGACCATCGCGTTCGGGTGGGCACCCGCCCCATAGATCCAACCCGCGGCCGGCGCGTTCAGCCGAACCATGCGCATTCCGCGCGATCCGCGCTGGCTCCAGATCGCCTTCCTCTGCAGCTTTCTCGTGCTGGGGCTGACGGCGCGCGATTTCCCCTTCTGGCATGCGCCGCTCCTCTTCGCAGCCTGCCTCGGCACGCAACTCCTCTGCGAACGGCTGCTGCGCCTGCCGCACGCGGGCCTGCTCTCGCCGGTGATCACCAGCTTCGGCCTCACGCTGCTTCTGCGCGCGGGCGCCTGGTGGGTGCCGCCGCTCGCGGGAGCGCTGGCCATCGGCAGCAAGTACGCGCTGCGCATTCGCGGGCGGCACTTCTTCAACCCCGCCAACTTCGGCCTCTGCTGTCTCATGCTGATCACGCCGCGCGCGTGGTGCTCGCCCACGCAGTGGGGCGAAGGCGGCGTGCTGCTCCTCTGGATCCTCGCGCTGGGCCTTTCCGTGGCGCATCGCGCCTTCCGCGCCGACGTGAGCCTCGCCTTCCTGGCATCGTGGGTGGCGCTACGCGCGGGCCGCATGCTCTTCCTCGGGCAGCGCCCCGAGGTGCTGCTGCACCAGCTCGCCTCCGGCAGCCTGCTGCTCTTCACCTTCTTCATGGTCTCCGATCCCAAGACCACGCCGCGCACCCGCGCCGCGCGCATCATTTTCGCCGGCATCGTCGCCGCCGTCGGGTTCACGCTCTCGCTGCGGTCCGTGCAGAACCCCATCGTCTGGGCGCTGTTCCTCTGCGCGCCGCTGACGCCGCTCCTCGATGCCCTCACTTCCCAACCCCAGGAGTCGCACGTATGCGTCTCGCCTCGAGCTGTGCTCTCGCCGTAGCCATGTCCTTTGCCGCGCCCGCGGCCCACGCTTTCTGCGGCTTCTTCGTCGGCAAGGCGGACGGCGCGCTCTTCAACCAGTCTTCGCAGGTGGCCATCGTGCGCGACGGCGACCGCACCGTCATCACCATGGGAAACGACTTCCGCGGCGAGATGAAGGAGTTCGCGCTGGTGGTGCCGGTGCCCTCGGTGCTGAAGCGGGAGCAGATCCACGTCGCCGAGCGCAGCGTCCTGCAGCGGCTGGACGCGTACTCGGCGCCGCGGCTGGTGGAGTACCACGACGAGGATCCCTGCGCGCCCCGTGAGGAGCGCATGTACCGCCTCCGGATGATGCCAATGGCCGCCATGGCTCCCCCCAGCGCCCGGCAAGCGGACAAGGCGCTGGGTGTGACCATCGAGGCGCAATACACGGTAGGCGAGTACGACATCGTGCTGCTCTCCGCCACGCAGTCGGAGGGACTGGAGACCTTCCTCCGCGAGAGCGGCTACCGCATGCCGGCGCACGCCTCGCGGGCGCTGGCGCCGTACGTCCGCCAGCAGATGAAGTTCTTCGTCGCGCG
>DASRTX010000254.1:0-26566 GCA_035655715.1 Myxococcales bacterium
CGTGCTCGGCGCGCGGCTCTTCGCGGTGGCCGACACCTACGACGCCATCACCTCCGACCGCCCCTACCGCAAGGCGCAGGCACACGCGGCCGCAATCACCGAGATGCAGCGCGTGGCAGGCACGCAGCTCGACCCCAACGGCGTGGCCGCGTTCTGCGCGATCGCGGACGACGAATGGCGGGCCATCCGCGCCGACGTGGAGAAGATCTCGCTCCTCGAGCAGGAGTGGGGCTGGACCCCGCCCAAGCGCGTCTTCGAGCAGATCCTCGAGGCGGCCTCGCGGCAGAAGCAGCCCATCTCCCAGCCCCCCGCTTCGGTTGCGGCCTCAGGGGGCCAGTAGGAAGAACGCCTTGAGGTAGTCGGTCTCGGGTACGCCCAGAAGCGGCGGGTGGTCGCGGCCCGCCCCGCGGCGCTCCAGGAGCTGCAAGGGCCGCTTCGCCTCCTGCGCCGCCCAGGCCACCACCTCGCCGAACAGCTCCTGCGTCACCCGGCCCGAGCAGGAGCAGGTGACCAGCACGCCGCCGGGCGCCAGCAGCCGAACGGCGCGGTAGTTGATCTCGCGGTAGGCGCGCAGCGCGCCCTCCAGCCCCTCCCTGCGCTTGGCGAACGCGGGCGGGTCGAGGACGATGGTGTGGAACTTGCGCCCCTCCTTGTCGAAGGCGCGCAGCGCCTCGACGGCATTCTGCGCCCGCGCCTCCACGTTGGTGAGCCCGTTGCGCTCCGCGTTCTCGCGCGTGCGCTGCACCGCCGCGGCATCCTGGTCGATGGCCATCACCTGGGTGGCCCTTCGCGCGAGCTGCAGCGCGAAACCGCCCTGATAGCAGAACGCGTCCAGCGCATCGCCGCGCGCCAGCTCCCCCGCACGGAGGTGGTTCTCCACCTGGTCCAGGTAGCCGCCGGTCTTGTGGTCCTCGAGCAGGTCCACCGAGAGGGCAATCTCGCCCTCGTGGTAGCGGGCGCGAACCTCGCTGCCGAAGAGCGGCTCCTTGTGCCGCGGGAGCTGCTCGAAGTCGCGGGCGCTCCCGTCGTCGCGGGCCACCACCGCGCGCGCAGAGGTCACCTCGACCACGATCCGCGAAAGCTGCTCACGCCGGACCTCGGCCCACTCCGAGAGGTGCTGCACCGCCACCACGCCGTCGTAGTAGTCGGCGAAATAGCCGGGCAGCAGATCCGCCTCGCCGTGCACCATGCGGAACGCATCGGCGCGCGGGAACAGCGCCTTGCGCCGTTCCCAGGCCCTGCGCACGCGGGTCGTGAGCAGCTCCTCGTCCAACGCCGAGTCCACCCGCGAGAGCACGCGCAGCGCGATGGGGCTCTTCACCGCCCAGAAGGCGCGAGCGACGAAGTTGCCGCGCGCGTCGGCGACGCGCACCTCCGCGCCGGAGATCAGCCCCGAAGGCGCCGAGGCCACGTCGGCGCGGAAGATCCAGGGATGGCCGGCCCGCGCTCTCGCTGCGCCCTTCTGCGTGACGGTGACTGTAGGCGGCTGCATGCGCGGGTAGGTGCAGTCTGGCATGGGCGCGGCGGCGACGCATGGGTTAATCTCGCTCGATGATGCTCGACGACGGCGCACCCGCGAAGGTCACTCCCATCGGCGCGCCGCTCACCGCGCAGGAAGCGCGGCGCGTCGCCTCCGCCATGGAGACGAACATCTCCCGCGCACTCAAGGGCAAGCAGGAGATCGTGGAGCTCGCGCTGGCCGCGCTGGCGGCGGGTGGACACCTGCTGCTCGAGGACGTGCCGGGCGTGGGCAAGACCACCCTGGCCCAGGCGCTGGCCCGCTCGCTCGATCTCTCCTTCGCGCGCGTGCAATTCACCAGCGACCTCCTGCCCGGCGACATCACCGGCGTCTCCATCTACGATCAAGCCCGCAACAACTTCGTCTTCAAGCCGGGGCCGCTGTTCGCGAACCTGGTCCTGGCCGACGAGATCAACCGCACCACGCCGCGCACGCAGAGCTGCCTGCTCGAGGCCATGTCGGAGGGGCAGGTGTCGGTGGACGGAGTGGCGCGGCCGCTGCCCGGACCCTTCATGGTGCTGGCCACGCAGAACCCGCACGAGCACGCCGGCACCTATCCGCTGCCCGAGTCGCAGCTCGATCGGTTCCTCTTGCGGCTCTCGGTGGGCTACCCGGCGCGGGAGGTGGAGCGCGAGCTGCTCCTCGGCGGCGGCACGCACACGGCGCTCACGCACCTGCATCCCGTGGCCAGCGCGCAGGAAGTGCGGCGGCTCCAGGCGGCGGTTCCACAAGTAACGGCGGCGCCGGAGATCGCCGACTACGTGCTGGCGATCGTGGCGGCCACCCGCAACACGCCGCTCATCACCCTGGGCGCTTCTCCGCGCGGCGCCATCGCGCTCCTCGGCGTGGCAAAGGCGCGGGCGCTCTTGCGCGGGCGCACCTACGTGGAGCCCGACGACGTGAAGGAGCTGTGCGTGCCGGCGCTGGCCCACCGCATCACGCTCCAGGGCCGCGGTCCCGGCGGAGGCGAGTTGGAGCGGCTGGCCGCCGAGCGCGTGGTGCGCGACCTGGTCGAGCAGGTGCCGGTCCCGGAATGATCCCGGCCTGGAAGCGCAGGCTGTCGTTCACGCGGCTGGGTCGCTGGTATGTCGGGCTGACGGTCGGCATCGGCCTCGCCGCCGTCAACACCGGCAACAACCTGCTCTTCCTGGTGTTGGGGCTGCTGCTCGCCTCCGTCGTCGTCTCCGGAATCCTCTCCGAGCAGAGCCTGCGGGCGGTGGAAGTGCAGCGCCGCCTGCCATCCACCGCCACCGTCGGGCAGCCGGCATTGATCGGCCTGTTGGCCCGCAACGGGAAGCCGCGCGTCCCCTCCTTTTCCCTCGAGCTGCGCGAGCGCGGCGGGGAAGTGGCGGGGAGCGGCTTCCTGGTCATCCTGCCGCCGCGGCAGGCCGCGGAGGTGGCGTACCGGTTCGTGCCCAAGCGGCGCGGTTTGCACCGCTTCGAGCAGCTGGAAGTGGCGACGCGCGCGCCCTTCGGCCTCTTCGAGAAGTCGCGCCCCCTGGAGGCGCCGGCGGAGCTGGTGGTGTTCCCGCGACAGGTCGATGCCGCGCCGCTGGCCGCGCGCGCGCTGGCGCGGGAGGGCGAGCGGCCGCTGGATCGCGCCGGCCTGGGGTTGGAGGTGCATTCGCTCCGTGACCACCGGGCCGGCGAGGACGCGCGCACCATCCACTGGCGCTCGAGCGCGCGGGCGGGCAGGCTGATCGGCGTCGACCGGGAGCAGGAGAAACGCCGGCGCGTCTGCGTGGTGCTCGATCAGCGCGGCCTTTCGGGAGAGATCCTCGAGCGCCGGGTGGAGCAGGCGGCGGCGCTGGTGACGCGAGAGCTGGACGCAGGGGCGGAGGTCGCCCTGGCAGTGGCGGGACAACGGCTCGCGGCGGGCAGCGGTGACGCGCACCTGCGCAAGGCGCTCACCCTCCTCGCGCTGCTCCAGGCTGCCACCGTTCCGCTGCCGCCTCCCCAGCCGGACGGCGAGAGCGCGGTGCTGGAGGTGCGCGGATGAGGTTCTTCGCCGGCCACGGGGTGACGCTGCTGCAGGCGCAGCGCTGGGCCGGGACCCTGACCGCGGTCTTCGCGTTCCTGGCCTGCGCGGTCTCCGGCGAGCTGGGGTTGCCCCTGGTGGCCCTCTTCTTCGTGGCGCTTCTGGGCGCGTGGTTCGCCCGCGGGCGCCTCTACGGGCGGGGCGACTGGATGTGGACCGCCGTGCTGGCGGCCGTGATGCTGCTCTTCGCGGCGCAGGTCTTCGTCGGCCAGCTGGACATCGTCGTCGCCGCAGCGCGCTTCGCCGAGCTGCTGCTCATCCACCGCCTCTGGCATCGGGGCACGCAGCGCGACGAGTTGCTCCTCTTGCTGCTTTCCCTGCTGGCGCTGTGCGCCGGCGCGTCGCTGGCGGCCGAGCTGACGTTTGGCCTTGCCTTCCTCGGTTACGCGGTCGCCGGCACCTGGGCGCTGGCGCTGACCCACCTGCGCTTCGAGATCGAGGCGGGGCGCGGTCCGCAGGGCTCGGCGGCGCTGCTCAACTCGCGCCGCATCGCCACGCCGGCGCTGCTGGCCGGCCTCGCCGCGCTGGCCACCCTCGGGCTCGCCGGCTCCGCCGTCGTCTTCTTCACCTTCCCACGGTTGACGCTCAGGGCCCTGCACCGCCCGGGACGGCCGTCGGCCGTGGCCGGCCTCAGCGATCACGTGGATCTCGCCCGGCAGGGTGAGATCGCCGACGACCCGCGGGTGGTGCTGCGGGTCCAGCTCGATCCTGCTCCGCGCGGCGACCCGTCGAGCCTTGGCTTCCACTGGCGTGCCCACGCGCTCTCGCGCTGGACGGGACAGGGCTGGCGCGCGGAGGAGACGGGCATGATGCCCGCCAGGACGCTGCCCCGGCGTCCGAAATCGGGCGGGCACCCCGCGACGCTCAGCGCCGAGGTCGAGACGGTGGGCGGCTTCGACGACGGCATCGTCCTCACCCCCGACGGCTGGCCGCTGAGCGTCCAGTTCCGGCGGCCCCTCTCTGCGCATCCGGTGACGCCGAGGCTGTACCGCAACGCGGCCGGCGATCTCTTCTACCAGCCCGCCGACGCCGGCGACGTGCGCTACGTGGTCACCGTGGACACCGCGGAGCCGGGCCTCGCCGACCTGCGCGGGCGCGGGCAGCAATACCCGAGATGGCTGGCCGCAGATCTGGAAGTGCCGGGCAACCTCAATCCACGGGTGGTGGCGCTGGCCAAGCGGCTGGGTGCAGGAAAAGACCCGGTCGACGCGGCCCTGGCCGTTGAACGCTGGCTCACCATGGCGCTCACCTACACGCGTGAGCTGCCCGGCGAGGTGGCGGACCCCATCTCTGATTTCCTTTTCCGCCGCAGGGCAGGCCACTGCGAACTCTTCTCCAGCGCCATGGTGCTGATGCTGCGATCCCTGGGCATTCCGGCGCGCAACGTCACCGGCTATTACGGAGGCCAGAGGACCGACGCCGGCTACTACGCCGTGCGGGCGGGAGATGCGCACAGCTGGGTGGAAGTCTGGTTTCCCGACGCTGGCTACGTGTCCTTCGATCCCACGCCGCCTGCGCTGCGCGGCGGCGTCAAGAACACCGCCTGGGCGCGCATGGTGCTGCTCTGGGACGCGCTGCAGCAGCGCTGGCGCGTCTTCGTCGTGGATTACAACCTGGTCGCGCAGGCGCAGGCGATGCAGCGCGTGGTCGAGCTGATCAGCGAGGCCGGTCACCGCCTGGCGGGAAAGGGCGGCAGCGCCGACCGGCTTCGCGTTCTCTTGGCCGGGCTGGGCGTCGCGCTCCTCGCCGGGGCGCTGGCGCTCTGGGCGCGGCAGGTGCGGTCCGGTGGGCGGCCACAGAAGTCCCAGGGGCCGGCGCTCGATCGCGAGCAGCGCCGCGCGTTCCGGCTCTGGCGGCGCGGGCGGGCCACGCTGCGGGCCGCAGGGGTCGAGCTTGCGCCTTCGACCACCCCGTGGGAGGCGGCGCGCCGCACGCAGCTGCCCGCGGTCGTGGCGCTGGTCAGCGCCTACAACGCCGCCCGCTGGGGAGGCAGCCCGCTCTCCCGAGCGCAGGTGCGCGGCCTGCTGCGGGATCTCAAGACCTCGTTGCGTTCCTGAGCCGGCACGGGTTCTCGCGGGTTGCTTTTCCGCGCCGCGCCCGGCAGATCTGCGCTCCATGCCCGAGCTGCCCGAAGTCGAGATCGCCTCGCGCCAGCTGCGCGCCTGGCTGGACGGCCACCGCATCGTCTCGGCCCGCGCGGAGAAGTCGCGGGTGATCCGCGGGCAGGGACCGCAGCGGTTCGCGGCGCTCGCCGGAAAGCGTCTCCGCGGCATCCGCCGGCTGGGCAAGTGGATGTTGCTCGAGTTCGAGGATGGGGAGGGGCTGATCTCGCACCTGGGAATGACCGGCAAGTGGGTGCGGCGCAGCGCGGAGGAGCCCAGGCCCGCGCACGTGCGCGCCTCGCTGGTGCTGGACGACGGGCACGTCCTCGACTACCGCGACCCACGGCTGTTCGGGCGGCTCATCCGCGGCAAGGCCCCGGAGCTGCGCGAGCTGCCGGCGCTGCGTGCGTTGGGGCCCGATCCGCTGGAGGGCATCGACGTCGATCGGCTGCTGGCCGCGCTGGAGGGGACGAAACGCTCGATGAAGGAGGCGCTGATGGATCAGCGCCTGCTCGCGGGTCTCGGCAACATCCACGTCTCCGAATCGCTGCATCGTGCCGGCATCGATCCGCAACGGCCCGGCATCTCGATGGCGCGCAAGGACGTCGAGCGGCTGGCCGATGCCATCGTCGCCTCGCTGCGCTCCACCCTTTCGGAGGAGGACAGCCTCGAGCCCATCACCTACGTGGAGGAGGGTGGAGAGAACGTGTTCCTCGTCTACGACCGCGAAGGGCAGCCGTGCAGCACCTGCCGGACGCCCATCCGGCGCATCGTCCAGGGTGGCCGCAGCACCTTCTATTGCCCGACCTGCCAGCCGGCCTGGCGGCGCAGGGCCACGCGCCGCACGGGGCCCGTCCGCAGCGCGTCGCGGTCGAGCGTCGCGCGCGCGGAGCCGGGGCAGCGCGCCCCGGAGCGAAGGCTTCGCGTCATCCAGGGCGGCCGCTCGTCACCCCGCTCGCGGTAGGAGCAGGCGCGCACCCGCCCCTCGTTTGCCCTCCTTCCTGGCCGTCCCCACCTTGAGTCCGTGCAAACCGCCACGGAGCGCCTCGTTTCCGCCGAGCAAGAGGAGCGCGACGCCCACCGGCGCGCGATGCAAGTGTTACAGGACGGCGGCTTCGAGCCCATGGTCGGGGGCGCCTACGCGCTGAAGACGCATACCGGCATCTGGCGGGACACCAAGGATCTCGACCTCTTCCTGCGCAAGGACCGCGTCCGCGCGGCGCTGGCGGCGCTGAAGAAGGCCGGCTACCGGACCGAGTTCACCGACCCGCTCTGGATCGCCAAGGCCTTCCAGGGGCCGTACTTCGTGGACCTGATCTTCTCCTCGGGCAACGGCATCGCCACGGTGGACGAGCACTGGCGGAGGCGCGCCGAGACCTGCGACGTGCTGGGCGTCGACGCGCTGGTCGTGCCCGCCGAGGAGATGATCTGGTCCAAGGCATTCATCCAGGAGCGCGAGCGCTTCGACGGCGCGGACATCCATCATCTCCTGCGCTGCAAGGGCGCGCGGCTGGACTGGGACCACCTCCTGATGCGCTTCGGCGAGCGGCACTGGGAAGTGCTGCTGGTCCACCTGATCACCTTCCGCTTCTCCTTTCCCAGCGAGAAGGACCAGGTGCCGGAGCGCGTGATGCGCGAGCTGATCGGCAGGATGGAACGGCGCGAGCGGGAGCCCGCGCCGCAGTCGCGGATCTGCCGGGGGACGCTGCTGTCGCGGCAGCAGTACCTGCACGAGACCAACGTGCAAGGCTACCGCGACGCCCGCGAGCTGGAAACGGAGGACTGGACCGGCGATCGATCCTATCCGGTGACCTACCCGGACTGGTCCGGAGGCAAGGACGATGCGCATCGCCGCCGTCGGTGATCTGCACTGCCGCGCCGATACCCGTCGCAACATCGCCGTGGCGCTCCGGGGTGTGGACCAGGAAGCGGAGGTCTTGCTCCTGGCAGGCGACCTGACGGACCATGGCACGGCCGAGGAGGCGAACTGGCTGGCCGAGGAGCTGGGCCAGGTGAAGATGGAGAAGTGCGCCGTGCTCGGCAACCACGACTACGAGTCCGGCCAGGACGCCGCCGTGCGCAAGATCCTCTGCGACTCCGGCGTGCACGTGCTCGACGGCGAGCCCTGGTCGCTCAACGATCTGGGCGTGGCCGGGGTGAAGGGCTTCGCCGGAGGATTCGACCAGGCGCAGCTGCAGCGCTTCGGCGAGGACGCGCTGAAGGTGTTCGTCGACGCGTGCATTACCGAGGAGCTGAAGCTGGAGAAGGCGCTCTTCCAGCTGCGCACGCGCCACCGCATCGCGCTGTTGCACTACGCGCCTTGCCGCCAGACCCTGGAGGGAGAGCCGCTGGAGATCTTCCCCTTCCTCGGCGCCACCCGCCTGGGTGGCCCACTCGACCAATTGCGGCCGGCGGTGGCTTTCCACGGCCACGCCCACCGAGGCACGCTGCGGGGAGCCACCCGCGGCGGTGTCCCCGTCTACAACGTGGCGCTACCTGTCCTGCGCCGCCTGGAAAAGCCCGTGGGGTATCTCACGCTCGACCTGTAGCTCTTCAATACTACGGAGCGATATCCCGATAGAGATAGGTCAGCCGCAGCTCGCCCGCCCTTGCAAGGGCCGCGGCGTCGGGCCCGATGCGCATCATCTTCGCAGAGGAAGGCGGAAGCTGGGCCGCCACCCATTTCAAGGTCTGGGCGGCCCAGATGGAGAACATGGGTCGCTTGCGCACCTTGTCTGCCGCCCTCCAGAACGTCACGTGGGCGTAGAGCCGCGACGGCTCCAGCTCTCCGGTTCTCGCCTCCTTGCGCAGGAGCACCATGCAGTCGCTGCGCTCCTCGTCGATCTGTGCCCAGCCGGCGAAGGGTCCCTCCGGCTGGAGATGGGTCACGATGTCCGCGCTGTGCTTGCGGTGCAGCAGGTAGACGCGCCGCTCCCCGGGCAGGGACTCTCGCCGTTCGAGCATCTTGGGATCCCGCAAAAGCTCCGCGGGGTCGCCGCGCAGGTACCGGCCCTGCGACATCACCAGACCGGGCTCGCGCGCGGCGATCCCTGCCAGGAGCTGATCGGTGTCGCGCTCGGTGAGAAAGGCCCAGAGCTGTCGCGCCGGCATCGCGCGCACCATCGCACAGAACCGATCATTCGATGACCACCGGCAGCGTGTCGGTCGCGCCCTCGTCCGAACTGAGCTTCACCTCGAACTGGCCGCGGCGGACGAACTGGCCGTACATCTGGCCGCCCGAGACGTGGGTGCCGCCGGGGAGCTCCCACCGCACGCCCGCGGCCTCGCCATCCACCGCGCGGACGGCGCAGCCCGCCCCCGACTTGACGTACAGCTTGCCTTCTCGCAGCTCGCACCCCGCGCCCGTCACGGCCACCGCCGGGCCGTCGCCCATGACCGCCGCGACCTGGACCGCGACAGACGCCCCTTTGTCCGGCGTGAAGGTCACGCGCGCCTGGTGCGTGCCCGCCGGGAGTTTCGCCGCGTCGATGCGAATGGCGAAGCGCGCCGGCGTCTGGCCGGAAGTCTTTGCGAGGACGATCCACTTCTCGTCGGCCTGCGCGGTGAACTTGCGAGCCCCACCTCCTTGCGCGCTCACCGAAATGGTCTGCGCGCGCGGCACCCGTCCGGGGCGGGCCTTGAACGTCAGCGCCTGCCGCGACACCTTCAGCACGGCGTCGCCGTCCCCCCCGTCCTCGAGCGCCGCCATCGCGCGCGCCGCGTCCACACGGCCCTGCTCCACTCCCGCGACCTTCACGCCGGAAGCAAGGATCGCCTTGCGGACCTGCTCCAGCGAGGCGTTGGGATGCGCCGACCACAGGAGCGCGGCCAAGCCGGCCACGTGCGGCGTGGCCATGCTGGTGCCGTCGTAGCGCTCGTATTGCCCGGGGGCAGTGGTGGAGAGGATGCCGACGCCGGGTGCCGCCACCATGGCGCCGCGATCGGAGAACGAGGCGAGGACGTCGTTGGGCGTGGTGGCTCCCACCGAGATGAGGTTGTCCAGCTTGAGGTTTGCCGGGAAGTTGGGACTGGCGGCCGAGTCGTTCCCAGCGGCCGCCACGAAGAGCACGCCCTTCTTGGCGGCACGCCCGATGGCCGTGGCGATCACCTTGCTGTTGCCGCCACCGCCCCAGGAGGCATTGATGACTCGCGCGCCGTGGTCGGCGGCGAAGTCGATGGCTTTGGCCAGATCGTCGCTGCGCCCGCCCTGGGGACCGATCGCGCGCAGAGCCATCAGCGACACCTTCCAGTTCACTCCCGCCACTCCCACCTTGTTGTCGCCTGCCGCACCGATGGTGCCCGACACGTGCGTGCCGTGCCACCGCTCGTCACCCGACGCTGCCGGCGAGGGATCGCCATCGTCGTCCACGAAGTCGTACCCGTTCACGTCGTCGATGTATCCGTCCAGGTCGTCGTCCTCGCCGTTTCCCTCCGACTCGTCGTCGTTGCGCCAGAGGTTGGGCTTGATGTCCGCATGCGTGGTCGCCACCCCGTCGTCGACGACGGCGACGATGGTGCCGCGATCTCCCGTGGTGTGCGCCCAGACGTCCGGCGCATTGATCTTCGCCATGCCCCAGAGGTCCTTGTAGCGCGGGTCGTTGGGCGCGCGATTGGTCTGGTACATGTAGACCGGCTCGGCGAACGCGACCCCCGGCGTTGCCGCGGCATCCTCCGCTGCGGCCGCCGGATCGCTGCCCTCCTCGATGGGGACACGCAAGAGGGGCGCGTCCTCAGGGCCGTCGGAAGCCACCGAGGTGAGGGCGACGATGGGAGGGCCGACATCGTCTCGTCCCGACCGCGCCGGCGGCGCCGCGCCCGCCTCGAGCTGCACGAGGATGGAATCGGTGGCCTGGACAGTCGGACGGGCAGGGCCACCACACCCGAGCGCGGTGGCGACGAAAGCGACCGCCGCGGCCAGGGCCCTGCCTTTGCGGCGCCGCAGCCGCGGCAGCACCGGCTCCTCGGCGTCGAAGATGGGATCTCGCGGCTCGAACCGCGCATCGATGTAGCGCAGCGGATCGGAGGCCGGGGCGATGATTTTCTCGTCGTGCATGGGTCCCCCTGGGATGGGCCGCGGATGCGGCGGTGCCGGCGATTGCAGCGCGCGTGCCGCCCGCGCATCGAGTGGGGCGTCGCAGAATCGGTGCCTCGAAATCGGACCAGGGGTGTCAGAATGGGACCGGCCCCTTGCGGCGCGATCAAAGGAACGCGCATGTCACCGTTCAGATGGATCGGCCCTGATCTGGAGCTGACCATTCACGTGCAGCCGGGCGCGCGCCGCTCCGAAGTACAGGGACTCCACGCGGGCGCGATCAAGATCCGGATTTCCGCGCGTGCCGTCGAAGGCGCAGCGAACGACGCGTTGCTGGAATTGGTGGCCTCGGGCTTGCAAGTGCCCAGGCGACGATGCGTTCTGGTCAGCGGCGAAACAAGTCGGCAGAAGCGGGTCCGGATCCAAGCGCCGGATCGCGCTCACGCCGAGCGCGTGCTCTCGAGCTGGCTTCAGACCAGTTCGTAAGCGCGCGCCAGCGCTGCGTCGAGCTGCGCGGGATCGCCGCCGCCCGCCTGCGCCAGCTCGGGCTTGCCGCCGCCGCGGCCGCCCAGCGTCCTGGACAGCTCTTTCACGAGGTCTCCGGCGCGATGCTTTTTCGCGAGGTCGCTGGTGACCGCCACCAGCAGATTCGCCTTGCCCTCGGAGACGCCCCCCAGGACGACGATCCCGCTCTTCAGCTGATCGCGCAGCTTGTCGGCGAGCTCGCGCATCGCCTCCGGCGCGATGTTGTCCTGGCGCGCGGCCAGCACTTTCACGCCCTTCACCTCGCGCGTGCCCTGCGCCAGCTCGCTGGACTTCACGGCCGCCTGCTTGCGCTGCAGCTGCTCCAGTTCCCGTTCCAGCTCCTTGATGCGGCCGGCGGCCTGCTCCGCGCGCACTGCCAGATCCTTGGGGGCGGTCCTGAGCGCAGCGGCGGCGCGGTGCAGCTGCTGCTCCTCGTCGTGCACCAGCTTGACCGCTTCCGGCCCCGTCGTCGCGACGATGCGGCGGACGCCGGCCGCGATCGCGCCCTCGCTCACGATCTTGAAGAAGCCGATGTCGCCCGATCGCGAGACGTGGGTGCCTCCGCACAGCTCGATGGAAGGCCCGATCTGCAGCACGCGCACTTTGGACAGCTGCGTGTACTTGTCGCCGAAGAACGCCAGCGCTCCGGACTTCATCGCCGCCTCGGGATCCATCACCTTGGTCTGCGCCTCGTAGTTCTCGTAGACCAGCTGGTTGACCCGCCGCTCGAGCTGCAGCCGCTGCTCCTCGGCCAGGGGCTGGTAGGCGGTGTAGTCGAAGCGCAGGTAGTCCGGCGCCACCACCGAGCCGGCCTGCTTGACGCCCTCGCCCAGGACCTCGCGCAGCGCGCGGTGCAGCAGGTGTGTGGCGCTGTGGTTGCGGCGCAGTCCCGCGCGGCGACTCGGGTCCACCACCAGCTCCACCTTCTCGCCAGCCGAGAAGATGCCTTCCAGTACCTTGGCTTTGTGCACGATCAGGCCGTGGACGGGGCGTTGCGTGTCCAGGATCTGAGCGCGCGAGGAGCTGCTGGTGACGAACCCCGTGTCGCCGAGCTGCCCGCCCGACTCGCCGTAGAACGGCGTCCGATCGAAGGTCAGCTCGCCTTCCTCGCCGGCGGAGATCTTCTGCACCCGCTTGCCCCCGGCGAGGATGCCCTTCAGCGTCGCCTCCGCGGCGACCTGCTGGTAGCCGAGGAACTCGTTCTCGCCCATCTCGGCCGCCAGCGACTTGTGCGCGTCGGCGACAGCGGCCTCGCCCGAGCCGGCGAAGGAGCCGCGGGCGCGCTGCTCCTCCATCAGCTTGTCGAATGCCTCGACGTCGACTGCAGCGCCGCTCTCCGCCGCGATCACCTGCGTCAGATCGAGCGGGAAGCCGTACGTGTCGTGCAGCTTGAACGCGAGCTCGCCGGAGAGCTGCTTCGTTCGCGCCAGCTCCTCGGCGAGGATGGCGTTGCCACGGTCGAGCGTGCGCAGGAACAGCTCGGTCTCGTGCTGCACGGTCTCGAGGATCCGGGCGCGCGAGTCCACCAACTCGGGAAAGGCGCTCCCCATCAGCTCGATCACCTTGCCGCAGACCCTGGTGTAGAGCGCGGGCTCCGCCGGCGCCAGCCGCTGCGCGTGCCGGACGGCGCGGCGCATGATCCGGCGAAGCACGTACCCGCGGCCCTCGTTGGAGGGGAGCACGCCGTCCGCCAGCAGGAAGGCCGCGGCACGCGAATGATCGGCCACCACCCGCATCGAGGCGGAGTGCCCGCGGGCGTCCACTGCTTCGCTGGGCGAATAGGGCTTGCCGCTGATGCGCGAGCACTCGTCGATCAGCGGCCGGAGCAGATCGGTGTCGTAGTTGGAGGGGACGCTCTGCACCGCGGCCGCCACGCGCTCGAGGCCGGCGCCGGTATCGATCGAGGGTCGGGGCAGCGGATCGAGCGGTCCATCCGGCTCCTTGCGCTCGAACTGCATGAAGACCAGGTTCCAGATCTCCATCCACGAGTCGCTTCCCAACTGCTCGACCTGATCGAGGGCGAAGAACCGGTGCGCGTGCTCGTCGATCTGCGTCTCGGTACCCTCGGCAAGGCGGTAGAGGTGGATCTCGCTGCACGGGCCGCAGGGCCCGATCGGGCCCATGGCCCAGAAGTTGTCCTTCTCGCCCAGCCGGAAGATCCGCTCCTTGCGGACGCCGATCGACCTCCACAGCGTCTCCGCCTCGTCGTCGTCGCGGAAGACGGTGACCGCCAGCCGATCTGCGGGCAGACCCAGCGTGCGGGTCACGAACTCCCAGGCCCAGGCGATCGCGTCCTTCTTGAAGTAGTCACCAAAAGAAAAGTTCCCCAGCATCTCGAAGAAGGTGTGGTGCCGCGCAGTGAAGCCCACGTTCTCGAGGTCGTTGTGCTTTCCGCCGGCGCGGACGCACTTCTGAGAGGAGGCGGCCCGCTTGTAGTCGCGCGTTTCGCGGCCGGTGAAGACGTCCTTGAACTGGTTCATGCCCGCGTTGGTGAAGAGCAGCGTCGGATCGTTCTGGGGAACGAGCGGGGAGCTCTTCACTCGCCTGTGCCCTCGCTCCTCGAAGAAGCGGAGGAAGGCTTCGCGGATGTCTGCGGCACTTCGAGGCGTCGGCATGGG
The DNA here is from genome assembly GCA_035655715.1 of Myxococcales bacterium. Classification (GTDB taxonomy): domain Bacteria; phylum Myxococcota; class Myxococcia; order Myxococcales; family 40CM-4-68-19; genus 40CM-4-68-19. The sequence goes on from DASRTX010000254.1 coordinate 13,835, forward strand.
GGCGGGAAGATAAGGAAAGACGCCCCTTTTGTCACTGCGGAGCAGCCTCTAGCGCCGGCGCAGGATCAGGGCGCGAAAGAGCTGGGCGAAGCCGCCGGGCGCGGTCGCGTCGGGCCACCGCGGGGATCCCAGGGGAGGGAGCTCCAGCGCAAGAAGGCGCGAGAGCACGGGAAAGCGGCTGCGCACGTCGTCGGCCGGGGCGGCGAACACTTCGCAGGAGCTGACCCGCCGCAGCCGCCACAGGTCCGTGTAGCTCGCGCATCGCACGGTGAGGTCGGCGCCGATCAGCTCGTGCAGCGCAAGCTCCTCGGCCGACAGTCCGGCGGCGGCCGCCTCGGCGCGGAGCGTGCGGAAGTCGATGGACCATTCCACGTGCTCGCCGCGTCCGAACGCCGCCAGCAGGCGCACCGGGCCGGGAGCGAAATCCCCACCGAACTCCGTCAGCACGGCGGCGCCGCCAGGTGCGAGCACGCGGGAGATCTCGCGGACGAGCTGGATGGCGCCGGTGTTGACGCCTTCCTCCACGGGCAGGTCGGCGATGACCTCGTTTGCCAGCACCAGCCCGTCGATGGAAGCGCTGCGGACGGGCAGCGCGATCGCGTCTGCTCGCAGCCCGGACCAGAGCGCGTGGCTCCCGCGCGGCTGGGAGGACTGGAGAATGCGCCGGCGCTGCGCAGCCATCAGCGCCGGCGAGAGATCCAGCGATGTCCAGCGGACTCCCGTGAACGGTCCGGCGTCGCCGCGCCACGCGGCCTCGGCGATGTGGCCGGCGCCGCCTCCGATCTCCAGGACGCCGGTCCGCCCCGGCATGAGGCCCCGCGCGGCCAGCGCCTGGAGCAGCGCCTCGCCGTAGCGGCGCCCGCCGAGGGCCGGATGGGCAAAGCGCAGCAGGTGCGAGATGGTGCATTCAACCTCGTCGAAGCGACGGCGTGCCGGGAGCCGATCGGTGCGGTGGTGTGCGCGGTTGGGATCTTCCAACGCGGCTCAGCTGGCCAGGGGGCCGCCTCGGGGACGTTCCCAGGGCGCGAGCAGGAGCCGCGCGGCCAGCGCATCCATCAGCCCGGAGATCTCCCGCATCGCCTCGCTGAACTGACCGAGGTCGGCCGCGCCGACGGCAAGCCGGTCCAGCCACAGGGCGACACGGCGGCGGGCGTCCGCGCCCACCGCCCTGATGTCCTCGGGCAACTCGAGCTCCATGCGCGCGAGGGCGGCGTCCATTTCCTGGAGACGCAGCAAACAGGCGCGCTGCGAGTCGTCGGCCATGCCTCAGTTCTGACAGCGCTGCCGGCCCGGCGCAAGGCCGGGCTTTATCCGGAGGTGGGGCTAGAACGTCAGGACCCCGAAGCCCACCGCGGTGGCGCCGAATGTCGTGAACCCCACGATCTGATGCGCGAGCGCGTAGTCGCGCTGCGAGACCTGGCCCTGCTTCCCGGCGGTCGCGATCCCGAGCACGATCTGCGTCACCATGCCGGCAGTGGCCACGCTCATGGCGATCTTGTGCAGCATGGCGGTGTCCAGCCGCGCCGGTTTCTCGATGGGGCTCGGTGCCAGCACGGCCAGCGCGCCGGTAGCGGCGAATATGGCGGCCGAGGTGTAGGCGCTCCATGTGTGCCAGCCGGACCAACGCCCGGTGTCGCCGCCGCCGCCATACTTGTCGATGTAGTTCAGCTCCCCGAAGACCACCGTGGCACCAAGCGTCGCGAGCGTGAGCATGCCGCCCAGCTGGTGGAGCTGCAGCATCTGGCGCCGCTTGCGCAGGTCCTGCTCCAGCGCTTGGTTGCGAGCGGTGGTCACCGCGTCGGGCGTGGCCGCCTTGGGCAGGAGATCGATGTCGTCGGATTGCGGCGCGGTCTGATCCCTGGAAGGCTGCGCAGTGGACGCGCCCTGCTTCTGGGCGAGCGGCCGCGATTGCTGGAGTCCGAGCGAAAGGGCCAACGCGAGTGCGATCACTTCGCGGCCTCGAAGCGGAGATCGCCCGAGATGGTGGCGCGGTCGTCGACCTTGACCAGCAGCAGCTGCGGCCGCTCCACCTTCAAGGCATCGAGGCTGATGGGGAAGGTGAAGGTGGCGCGCACGCCGGTCCCCGCGGGCTGCAGCTTGATGGGGATGTCCTGCGCCTGCTTCTCGCCGTTCAACTCGACCACGGCGTGCAGCGTGGTCTCCGCCGGCGCTGCCAGCGGCAGCGTGACGCCTGTGAGTGTCCCCTTCACCTCGGCGTACGGGTGCTCCGCCTCGTGGGTGGCCTCGCGCATGTGCGCGTCGCGGTTGGAGTTGCCGCTGTCGAAGGTCGCCACCTTGGCGCGGACCTGCACCTTGACCGTGCCGTCCGGCTGCGCCAGCGCGCGGCCTTCCACCTGTTTGGTGCTCGCATGAACCTCATGCAGCTTGTGGACGACTGTGTAGGAGAGAGTGCCCTCCTGGACGTCGAGCAGCTGGCCCGAGGGTGCGCAAAGCAGCACTGCGACCAGCGCGAGCATGATCCGCCTCCCGAGCTTCGGACTCGCGCGCTGCCGGGCTTACAAGGCTGTGGCCTCGCCCTTCCGCTCGGCCTCGCGCTGCGTCTTCAGTTTCTTCATCCGGCGCCGGATCAGCTCGCGCTTGAGCGCGCTGAGATGATCGACGAAGAGCTTGCCCTGCAGGTGGTCCATCTCGTGCTGCACGCACACCGAGAGCAGCGTGTTGGAGGCTTCCTTCTGCTTCCGCTTGCCGTCGCGGTCCGTGTACTCGACCACGATGTGCCCGAAGCGGGTCACCTCTTCGTACTCGTCGGGGATGGAGAGGCAGCCCTCGTTGTAGGTAAACTCGCCGTCCGCCACCTCGAGCACGGGATCGATCAGCCAGAACAGGCCCTCACCCTTCTTCTTGGGCGGCTCTCCCTCCGCGGGCGGACGCTGGTCTACATCCATGGCGATGACGTTGAGGAGCGCACCGACCTGCGGCGCGGCCAGCCCCACACCGTTGGCCTCGTACATCGTCTCGGCCAGGTCGTCGCAGAGCTTGCGGACCTTGGCGTCGACCTCGCCCACGGGCTTGGCCTTCTGCTTCAGGCGGGGGTCCGGCCAGATCAGGATGTCGCGCAGTGCCATGCTTGCTCGCTCCTCCAGCGTGCGGCCGTGCGGGAAACGTCACTATATATCCATGGGCTCGCGCAGCCGCCAAAATGGATTCCGCACCGCGTCGTTCGATTCACAGCAGCGCCACCGGATCCATGTCCAGCGAGAGCTGGACGCCCGGGACCCGGTGGGCCGCCTGGAGCGCGCGTCCCACCCGGTGGAGCGGCCCATGATCGCGCGCCCTCAAGAGCAGCTGCCATCGATGCTTGCCGCGCACCTTTGCCAGCGGCGCGGGCGCGGGGCCCAGCACCTCCGCAGCCTCACCCCGTGAGGCCAGCCGCCGGGCGTCCGCTGCGAGGCGCTCGGCCGCGCCCCGCACCGCGGCCTCGGAGTTCCCGAGCAATCTCACCGCCAGCAAGCGCGCGAAGGGTGGAAAGCGGAGCTCTTCGCGGCGGAGCAGCTCGGCCGCGGCGAAGGCGGGGTAGTCGGCGCTGACGGCGTCGGGCCGGAAGGCCTGGACCAGCACGCGCCCTGGGGAGAGGCCGCGGCCGGCACGGCCCGCCACCTGGACGAGCAGTTGCACGCATCGCTCGGCGGCGCGGAAGTCGGGCAGGTGCATCGGTCCGTCCGCGTCGAGCACGCCCACCAGCGTCACCCCGGGGAAGTCGTGCCCCTTGGCCACCATCTGCGTGCCCACCAGGACGTCTAGCTCGCGCCGCGCAAACCGCGCCAAAACCGCCGCGGCCTGGCCGGGACCGCCGGCGGCATCGCGATCGAGCCGACCCACGCTGGCCCGGGGAACCACCTGCTCGAGCTGCTCCTCCACCTTCTCCGTGCCGCCGCCCAGCGGCTCGAGCTTGGCGGAGCCGCAAGCCGCGCACGCCGCGCGTGGGGACTCCTCATGACCGCAGAGGTGGCATTGCATCCGCTCCCGCCCCGCACGGTGCAGGACCAGGGCAACTGAGCAGTTTGGGCAGCCAACCGCCGCGCCGCAGCCAGCGCAGATCAGAGTCCGCGTGTGCCCGCGCCGGTTGAGGAAGAGGATGGCTTGCTCCCCCCGGCCTACCGTCTCCCGCAGCGCCGCCACAAGCTCCGGCGTGAACAGCTCGTCGGAGACGTGGCGCCGCACCACCGCAAGCGCAGGCAAGGGCCGCGCGTCCACCCGCTCCGGCAGCCGCAGCGTGCGCAGCCGTCCTTCCTGGGCGCGCCGCAGCGTCTCCAGCGACGGTGTGGCGCTGCCCAGCACCGCCACCGCCGATGCCCGCTGCGCCCGCACCAGCGCGAGATCGCGCGCGTGGTAGCGCAGCCGGTCCTCCTGCTTGTAGGAGGGCTCGTGCTCCTCGTCGACGACGGCGATGCCCAGCCGCTGGACCGGCGCCCAGACCGCGCTGCGCGCCCCCACCACGATGCCGGCGCGGCCTTCGCGGACCCGATGCCATTCCGCCAGCCGCTCCGGCTCGGAGAGCCCCGAGTGCAGCACCGCCACGTCGTCGCCGAAGCGTGCCCGGAAGCGCCCCGCGAGCTGCGGCGTGAGCGCGATTTCCGGCACCAGGGCGAGCGCGCCCAACCCCTTGGCACGCGCATGGGCGATGGCCTCAAGGTAGACCCAGGTCTTGCCGCTGCCGGTGACGCCGTAAAGCAGGAAGGGCGCGAAGGCGGCCGCGTCGATGGCCGCGGTCAGCTCGCGCAGCGCGCTGGCCTGCGCAGGCGTGGGGTCGTGGCGCTGGCTGCCCCAGGGCGCGTCCTCGAGCGCCGTGGGGCCGGCGGCCACATGGTCCACGCTGGCCAGGCTGCGCTGGACCAGCGCGCGCAACTGCGGGCGCGCCTTGGGGAACGCCGCCAGGAGCTCCTCCACCGGCACGGGCCCCCCGCGCGCCAACAGCCACGCCAGCAACTCGGCCTGCCGCGGCGCCTTGCGCACCGCCTCCGGGGACGCGCCCGCTGCTGCCCGCGCCATCGCCACCTTCTGCTCGGCGACCCGGGGGCGCTCCTCTTCGCGGTGCAGCGTCACCAGCCCCTTGCGCTCCAGGGCCGAGAGAACCGCGCGGGAGGCGCTCGCACCCGACACCGCCTTGCGCAAGACGCGCCGCTCCGCCTCCTCCTGGCCGGGCAGATCGAGCTGGCCCCCTTCCAGCAAGGCATGGCCGGCCTCGGTGAGCCGCGGCACCAGTCGGTCGCGCACCTCGATGCCCGGCGGCAAGGCCGCCTTGAGCGCCGGTCCCAGCGGGGAGAGGTAGTGCGCCGCCGCCCAGCGTGCCAGCGCGACCACGTCCTCGGTGAGCAGGGGGCCGTCATCCAACAGCCGGATGGCGTCGCGGACCTGTGCCTGCGGCTCGCCCGGCCCCAGCACCACGCCGGTCTGCTGCCGATTGCCCAGCGGCACCAGCACGCGGCGGCCCGGCTGGGGATGGCCCAGGTCGTTGGCGATCCGGTAGGTGAAGACGCCATCCCCCGCGGGAACGTTCAGCGCGACGGCGAAGAGCTCATTGGGCGGAGTCGTCTTCTTCCTCCGAGGTCCCGCGAACGCCCTTGGCCTCGAGAACCTCGAAGCGCGCCGCCAGCTGGCCCGAGCTCCACAGCTCCATTACGCGCGGGAACCACTCCGCCGCGGCGGGATTGCCGTACTGGAGGAAGCGCACGTCGATCCCGCCCTGGCCGATCAGGCGTGCCGGGGCTGCGGTGTCCTTGTAGAGCCAGAGCTGCGGCCGGGACAGGTCGCGCGGCCCCGAGCCCAGCACGTAGACGGTGCGGTCTTCCAGCCGCGAGAACGCGGAGCCGGCTCCCAGATCGGCGCCGAGCTGAAGGGCGGCGGCCCGGAGGGCGGACTCCACGTCTGCGGCAGGAAGCCCGCGGTAGGTGAGGAAGGGACAGACGAGCTGCAGGAGCTGCAATGCCGCGCCGGTGGTGCCCTCGGCCGCGCCGCTGGGCCGCTCGGGCGTTCCGCGCACGGCGAAGGAGAGCCCGCCCTCGCCGTCCAGCCTGCACTGGAGCGGGAAGCGGAGCACCAGCTGGGCGGTGCGCGCGGGTTCCCCGGAGACGGAGAGCGATCCGGAGAGGGTGACCTCCTTGGTCCGGCCCAGCGCCTGCGCGCGCGCGGCGGTGTGCTTGAGCAACGATCCGGCCGTGGGGATGTAGGCGAGCAGCGCGGCGAGGAGCAGGCGCATCACTGCACCGCCTTGCGCATGAAGGAGAGCAGCCCTTCGCGCAGCTCAGGCCGCTTGAGCGCATAGGCGATGTTGGCCTGCAAGTAGCCAAGCCGGTCTCCCGCGTCGTGCCGCGTGCCCTTGAAGCGGACGCCCACCAGCCGCTTCTGCTGCGACAGCACCGCCAGCGCGTCGGTGAGCTGGATCTCGCCGCCCGCCCCGGGCTTGAGCTGGGCGAGGATGCTGAAGACGTCGGGCGGGAGCAGGTAGCGGCCGATCACTGCGAGATTCGAGGGGGCGGTGCCGCGCGGCGGCTTCTCGACGATCTTCTGCACCTCGACGTTGCCGTCGGCCAGCTGCGGGCCGGCCGCCACGCCGTAGAGCTGGGTCTGGTCGTCGGGCACCGGCATCAGCGCCACCGCCGCCTTGCCCGTCGCCATGGAGACGCGCGCCAGCTGCCCGATGCCGGGATCGTCGGAGTCGATCAGGTCATCGCCCAGCAGCACGCCGAACCATTGGTCGCCCACCGCGGGCTGCGCCGCGAGCACGGCATGGCCCAGCCCCAGCGGCTCCTTCTGTCGCACGCTGACCAGCCGGACCAGATCGCTGATGCGGCGGACCTGCGCGAAGGCGTCCTGCTTGTTCTTGCGCTGGAGCGTGTCCTCCAGCTCGTAGCTGCGGTCGAAGTGGTCCTCGATGGCCATCTTGCCGCGGCCGTTGACCACCACCACTTGCTGCGCCCCTGCCTGCACCGCCTCTTCGACGATGAGCTGGATGGTGGGAACGTCGACGATGGGCAGCATCTCCTTGGGCACCGACTTGGTGGCGGGGAGGAAGCGCGTGCCCAGGCCGGCGGCGGGGATGACCACGGTTCGCAGGGAGTGCTTCATGGAGGGCGCAAGGTAGCAAAGGGGTCTGACGCAGGCCAGACGCTATATTGTGCGGGCATGCGATGGGCTCTCCTGGCGCTGATCGCCGCTCCCGCGGCGCTGGCCGACAACCACGTCCAGGATCCGGGATCGCCGTGGCCTACCAACGTCGACCTGCCTCGGGCCACTGCGATGGGCGGAGCGGGAGCATCGGTCGCCACCGGGAACGAGGCCTTCTCGATCAACCCCGCCGGCCTTGCCCAGTCGCGGCGCTATCACCTGGAAGTGGACGGCGTGTACGACTCGAAGTTTCCCACGCAGGGCATCCTGGCCAGCATCGTGGACTCCGCCACCGCGCCGGTCGCGAGCGGGCTTCTCTTCTCGCGCTGGGCGAGCGGGCAGCCTGCGGGCCGCGGCGAAGGGTGGAGCCTCGGGTTCGGGTACGCGGGCCCGACCGGCCAGGGGCTGTTCATGGGGGGCGAGACCAAGTTCCTGCGCTTCCACACTCCGGAGGGGCTGGTGCAGAAGTGGGCCCAGGACGTTGGCCTGCTCGCGCGCAGGGGCACCTTCTCCTGGGCGGCGGTGGTGCAGAACATCGCGCTGGACAAGATCCCGCTCTTCCCCCTGACCGGGACCGCCTCGATGTCCTGGGGCACCGATGCCGACTGGCACCTGGCCTTCGACTACAAGGCCGATTTCTCCGACACCAGCCACGTGAAGAGCAAGCTGGCGCTGGGCGGTGAGTTGCTGGCGGGCGAGTCGGTGGTGCTGCGCGCCGGCGCTACCCGGGACATCTCGGCGAACCAGTGGTGGCTCTCCGCCGGGGTGGGTCTCCTCTCCGAAAAGGGCGGGCTCCAGGTCGTCTGGCGCAGGCGGGTGACCGGCCCCTACGATCAGTTCTTCGAGGGCGGCCTGACCATCTACCTGGAATGACGCTCAGCGCGGGATGCGCGGCGCCACCAGCCGCTGGCCCGTCGCCGGGTCCGGCACCACGTCCACCTGCGTGGCGTAGGCCGGCGAGAGCACCTCGGGCGTGAGCACTGTTTCCGGAGTTCCCTGCGCCAGCACGCGGCCGCACAGCATCAGCGCCAGCCGGTCGCAGGCGGCGCCCGCCAGCGCCAGGTCGTGCAGCACCAGCATCGCCCCGCCCCCCTGGCGCGCGCGGCGGCGGAGCGCCGCCACCAGCAGCACTTGATGGGCGAGATCGAGCCCTGCGGTGGGCTCGTCGAGGACCAGCAGCGCGGCGTCCTGCGCGAAGGCGCGCGCGAGGAAGACGCGCTGCCGCTCGCCGCCCGAGAGCTGCGCGATGGGGCGGTCGGCAAGCTCCAGTGCGTCGGCTTCCCGCAGCGCCGCGTCCGCGAGCATCAGATCGCCCGGACCTTCCAGCGACCACAGCCCCAGGTGCGGCGCCCGGCCCATCAACGCCACCTCGCGCGCCGTGAAGGTCAAGTCCTGCGGATGCTGCTGGGGCAGGAAGGCCACCCGCCGGGCGCGCTCGCGGCGGGAGAGGCGCTGCAGCGGGGTCCCCTGGAGCGAGACCTCACCGCCCTGCGCCGCCAGGAGCCCGCAGGCCAGCCGCGCCAGGGTGCTCTTGCCGGCGGCGTTGGGGCCGATCACGCCGACGATCTCGCCGGAGGCGACGCGCAGGGACGCTCCCGAGACGGCCTCCGGCGCTCCGGCGGCGTGGCGGAAGTGGAGGCCTTCGGCGTCGAGCAAGAGCGGCGCGGTCATCGCCGGGTCCTCAGCAGCAGGATGAAGAAGGGCGCGCCCACGATGGCGGTGACCGCCCCCACCGGCGGCTCGGCGCCCAGGCCGCGGAAGAGGACGCGGGCCAGCGCGTCGGCCAGGATCAGGAAGGCAGCCCCGCCCAGGGCAGACGCGGGAAGCACCACCCGGTGGTCCGGCCCGGTGAGCAGGCGGACGGCGTGCGGCACCACCAGGCCGACGAACCCCACCAGCCCGGTGAAAGCGACGGCGATGCCCACAGCGGCGCTGGAGGCGGCGAACGCCAGGAGCCGGGTGCGGCCGACGTCCACGCCCAGCGCGGCGGCGCCCTCGTCGCCGAGGGCCAATAGATTGAGCCGGCCGGCGAGCGCCACCAGCACTGCGGCGGGCACGAGCAGGCTGACCCCCGCGCCGGCGAGCAGCGGCATCGCCTCGTATCCCAGCGTACCGGAGAGCCAGAGCATCACGGCCTGCGTCTGCTCGGGCCGCAGCACCGCCTCCACCGACAGCACCACGGCCGAGGCGAAGGAGTTGAAGACCACGCCTACCAGCAGCGCACGGGTGGGCTCGAGCTGCCCGCGAGCACGGCCCAGCGTGAAGACGAAGAAGGCCGCCACCAGGGCGCCCGCCACCGCCGCCAGCTGCGAAGGGAGGAGCCCGAACCACGATGCGGCCGAGAGCGCCGCGGTGCCCAGCGCGGTGCCGCCGGCGATGGTGACCACAGCGGTGCCGATGGCGGCGCCGCCGGAGAGCCCGAAGACGAAGGGGTCGGCCAGCGGATTGCGCAGGAGCGCCTGCAGCGCCACGCCGGCAACCGAGAGCGCGGCGCCCACCTCGGCAGCGAGCACGACTCGTGGCAGCCGCAGCCGGAAGAGCACCGTGGCGTCCGGCTCCTGGCCGCGCAGCGCTGCCCCGAGGTCCAGCGCGCCGGCTCCGGTGGAGAGGCCGACGGCAAACGCCAACGCAGTGACGGGCAGCAGCACGGCGACCGCGGCCGCAGCGCGCGCTGCCACGGAACGCCTCATCTGCGCAGCGCCGCCGCGAGATCGCCCAGCGCCTCCGGCAGTCGCGGGCCGGGGTGCAACAGCGCGGTTGAGCGGAGCGAGGTGGTGCGCGTCTGCCCGAGGCCGGCGATGGGGGGTCGGCCGGGCGCTGCATCGACGCCGCAGAGCACGATCAGATCCGGGGCCGCTCGCACCGCCGCCTCCGCGCTCATGCGGAAGAAGGGAGTCGCACCGGTTCCGGCGGCGTTCTCTCCGCCCGCGTCCTCGAGCAGCTCGCCGGCGAAGCTCTGCGGGCCGGCGACCACCAGGGGATCGAGGCCGAAGACCAGCAGCGCGCGCACGCGCCGCCCCGATCGCGCTGCCTGTTCGCGCGCGGAGACGCGGGCGTGCTCCAGCTCCGCGCGCAGCGTCGCGCCGCGTGCGGAGACGCCCAGCACCTGGCCGATGCCGGAGATGGACTCCTCGATCTCCGCCACGGTGGTGAGCGGAAACGCGTCCACGGGAACTCCCAGCCGCGCCAGCGTCTCCACCGGTCCCCGGTTGGCCGGAGCGGGCTCCGCCAGGACGAGATCCGGCTTCACCGCCAGCACCGCCTCGGGCTGCGGGTCGTTGTAGCCGCCGATGCGCGGCAGCTTCGACGTGCGCGGGTCGTCGTCGAAGCGGGTGACGCCGACCAGCCGGTCGCCAGCGCCCAGCGCCAGCACGATCTCGGAGAGAGAAGGCGCCAGCGTGACCACACGCCGCACCTGTGCCGGCGCTGGCGGGCCCAGGTGTTGCCGCGGCCCCGCGGCGAGCAGCAGGGCGAGGACGGTACAGTTCAAGGTTTCGCCCAACAGACCTTTCCGCCGCTGCAGTCGCTGCTCACGGCCACCACGTTGTTGGCGGTCTGGTTGGTGACCAAGGCCTGGTCGTCGTCCAGCGGCACGATGTTCCAGGGAACGGCGCCCGCTCCGACGTTCGCTTCGCCGACCAGCATCTGCGGTCCATTCTTGCCGAGGTCGAGCTTCTGCACCGTATTGCTACCGGAGGCGGTGGTGAAGAGGAACTGGTCGCGTGCGCGCACGTCCTGGAGGGTCGAGGTCCCGACGAAGGTATACGCTTCGGCGGCGGTCAGCGCAGTCTTTGCGATGGTGACCAGGCGCAGCTTGTTGTCGCCGCCCGAGACGATGGCGATGCGGCCGTCGCCCGTCTCGGTGAACTCCACCGCGATGGGCCCGGAGTCCACCTGCATCTTCACGGCCCCGGTGTTGGCGTCGAGGCGGCTGAGGAGGCCGCCGTCGTTGTTGGAGCAGGCCGCGTAGAGGTCGCCCTGGACGAGGATCACGTCGTTGGTGGTCTGGTAGCTCCCCACGGACGGGCAGGGGATTTGTGTTGGACCGGCGACCACGGTGAAGCTCGCCCGGTCGATGGCGTAGACCGCGCCGGTGAAGGAGTCGCCGAACCAGATGAGCGCCGGCGTGATGGCGATGCCCGACGGGACCGTGGGCGCCTGCAGCGAGCGCGTCACCTTTGCGGCGGCGGGATCGACCTCGAGCACCGCCTGGCCGGCGCCCGACGAGAAGTCGCCGGAGCAGGTGATGTACAGCTTGCCCGAGGACTCGCGCACCCAGCCGGGCTCCAGGCAGTCCTTGCCGGAGCTGCCGCCCAGGTCGATGGTGGACAGCGCTCCGCTTGCCGGATCCAGCACCGCGAGCAGCCCAGGCCCGCGCGGAACGAAGCTCGCGTCGTAGTTGGCGAGAGCGATGTACGCCTTGCCGTTGAAGACCGTCATCCCCGTGGGGCGGGCGAGGCTGGGTTGCGCCGGATCGAAGGGTTTGAGCGCACTTCCCGACGGCATGGCTACGTTGGGCACGGAGGGAGGGGCCTTGAATTTGCCGCCACAAGCGGTGAGGGCAAGGACGATGGCTGCGACCAGCTTCATGATGGAACGCCTCCTAGAGCCGGACCCGCGCGATCATGGCGATCGAGCGGCCCGGGAGCGGGTATTGGAAGAGGTCTTCGAGGGTCTGGTCGTCGAGGACGTTCTTGACCTCGACGTCGAGCCAGAGCGGCCCCGCCGCGCGGACGCCGGCGCCGGCGTTGAACACCAGCTGCGCGGGAAGAGTGGCGGTCCCGTAGTCGTTGCGCGGCGTGGCCGAGGTGAAGCTCCCCTCGGCGTACCCTTCGAGCCGGTCGCTGCGGTGGGCCAGCCGGGCGCGCAGCTCGTGCGGCGTCCGGTAGGCGAGCTGCGCGTCCTGCCGTTCGCCAGGCCGCTGGTTCAGCGCCTGGAGCCAGGTGTAGGCGAGCTCGACGGAGAAGCCGCGGCCCAGCGGGAGCGCAGCCTGCAGCTCGGCGCCGGCGATGTGTGCCCGCCCGATGTTGAGGGGCCGGACGCGGTTGGCCGAGGGGTTGAGCTCGTAGACGATCAGGTCGCGCCATGAAGACCAGAAGAGATCGGCAGAGACGCTGACGCCCGCCGCGCGCAGGCTGGCGCCCAGGTCCACGGACCAGGCGCGCTCGGGCTGTAGATCGGGATTGGGAGCGATGGTGCCGGTGGCCAGGTAGAGCTCGTTGAAGCTCGGCGCGCGAAAGGAGAGCCCCCAGCCGGCGCGCACGGTCAAGGGACCGTCCGGACGCGGCGCCCACGCCGCCGCCAGCGCAGGGCTGACCCCGGTCTGCCTGCCCACGGCATCGAGCCGCAGCGCAGGGTACAGGCTCAATCCGGCCGAGGGGGCGAGCTCGCCCCGCAGCGCGAGCGAGATCGCGCCGCGCGCGTGCGCTCCGGCGTCGCCGCCGTGGACGCGATCCTCACCTCCGGAGACGCCCAGATCGACGCTTTGGGATGAGCCGATGGGAAGGTGAAGCTCGCCCTCGGCGCGGGCTGCCGATCCGCGCTGATCGGAGCGCGGGCAGCCCGGGTCGCCGTCCGCGCAGTCGCCGAAGGGCTGGACCCCGCTGA